>NZ_JALQDI010000050.1:0-68482 GCF_023631305.1 Caballeronia sp. INML3B | reverse complement strand
CACTCTCCAGCCTACGATGCGTCGCGCGAACACATCAACGATGAAGGCAACATAAGCGAAGCCTTGCCAGGTGGCCAAGGATCCGCCGCTTAAGGCAATGGTGCTGTGCGTGGACGAGAAGAGTAAAATTCAGGCGCTGGATCGCACTCAGCCCATGCTGCCGCTGGCACCGGGCATTGCTGAGCGACGTACCCACGACTACATGCGCCATGGCACGACTACCTTGTTCGCGGCACTGGATATCGCCACCGGCGAAGTGATTGGCGAGTTGCATCGACGTCATCGCAGCAGTGAATTTGTGCAGTTCTTGCGCACTATCGACGCGAGCGTACCGCCCGATCTGGATGTCCATCTGGTGATGGACAACTACGGTACGCACAAGACGCCCTCGATCAAGAACTGGTTCGCACGTCATCCGCGCTTTCATGTGCACTTCACTCCGACTTCTGCCTTCTGGCTCAACCAGGTCGAACGTTGGTTTGCCACGCTTACGGAGAAATACCTTCGACGAGGAACCCATCGTTCGACACGCCGACTGGACGACGCGATCCGCCACTATCTTGAGGTTCATAACGCGAATCCTCGACCGTTTGCCTGGAGCAAATCGGCCGATGAAATTCTGGCGAGCGTCGAACGGTTTTGCACGCGGGTGCGCAACGCATCGGAGTGAACGTCATGGACATTGATACTGCTGCAGTTGACGACGCAGTTCTCGCACTTCTTTACCTGACGCTGCATGATCATAACCGTGCATGGAAGAGCTTCGATTGGGATGTGCTGAACCGGATATATGAACGAGGCATGATTGGCGATCCCGTTAATAAGGCAAAGTCCGTTGTGTTCACCGACGAGGGTCTCCACGAATCCGAGCGCCTCTTCAAGCAAAACTTCGTCCCCTCAAGCAGCAAAGAGTACTAATGAAACGAATTTCTAACTCACGACACTAGTTGCCCGCAGATCTCAGAATCGTCAATGTCTTCAAGGGCGCCTACGCGAAACCTGTCGACCAAGGCATTCATAAGCCACGTCAAAACCTCGATAACTGGCGCATCGGCGCGGGTTCAACTATGTATTACCCGGTCGCCGTGGGCGGCGGTTTGTTCTCCATTGGCGACCCTTGTATCGCAAGGCGACGGCGAGATCAGCGGCACCGCGATCGAGGCATCGCTCAATGTAATGTTCCAGATCGTGCTGCGGCGCGACTTCGCATTTCCCTCGCCGCTGCTAGAAACGCCGGACTTCTGGATCGTCCATGGCTTCGATGAAGATCTCAACATCGCGACGAAAAATGCTTCACGCGATATCGTGTTTTTCCTTACCGAGCAGCAAGGCCTCTCGTGACGACGCGTATTCGCTGATGAGCGTCGCCGCGGATTTCTCCGTGACCCAGGTCGTCGACGGCCGTCAGGGCATTCACTGCAAGATCCCCCGCAGTGTCTTTCCTCCTAAGAAAAAGCCTCGCCTGTGAGTAGTGCGTACGCGCGCGGTAACGGTGCATCCACGCACCGTTACCGCGCGCTGCAGCGCTAGCGGCGTCACTATCAATGGCACGGACATTGCCTTTGAATTTTTCAACTGACGTTCGTCAGGGTCCGGGAGCCTGGGTTGGAATTACCGCGTTTCACCACCGAGTCGTATGCCGAAGTAGATCGCCTGCGCGCCTGGAGCGAGGCGCTCGACCGGCTTGGCTTGCGCTGCGGCACGCCTCTCGCTGCCGGGCCCCCGATGCATGGAACGATCACGTCGCGCAGGTCGACAAGCGGCTTTGAGCTGATCGCGCTGGCCGCATTCGCGCAAACCATCGAGTTCAAGGTCGACGGCGCCGACAGTCTCGTGATCGTGCTGCATCTCGACGGCGGCGTGACCCTCGTCGCCGACGGCGTGCGTGCGCAAGTTGCAACCGGCGATATTATGTAAGCTTCATCGCCCGAGGAAGCCCACCTGGCGTTCACATCCGACTTCCGCGCGTTCGCGATCCGCGTGCCCCGCTCCGCCATCAACGCACGCCTTCTTACACCGTTCTTGCTGCGTGCCGGGCGTTTGCCAGGCGAAGCCGGCATCGGTCACGTGTTCTCCGGCTTTCGCGCTCGATTGCTGAAAGCGTTGAGACGCTCACGCTCGACGAGTGGCGCCCCCTCGAACTCGCGCTCGCGGAATTCCTGGTCGCGAGTCTCGCCGCTCACGACAAGGAAGGCAGTTTCAGTGGACTCACGCCGTCCCAGGCCGCGATCTTCTCGCGAGTGTGTCGGACCATCGAGGGCAATCTCGCCGACCCCGATCTCGGGCTGACATCGATAGCCAAGGAAGAGCGCGTCTCGCCGCGCTATCTGCAGAAGCTGTTCGAAGCGGTTGGACAGGATTTCTCTATCTACTTGCGCTCGCGCAGGCTGGAACGCTGCCGCGCGGAGTTGGTGAACCCGCTGTATGAGAAGGTTTCGATTGCCGATGTCTGTTTCCGCTGGGCTTTCAACGATCCCGCGTATTTCAGCCGGGTGTTCCGCGAGCAATATGGCGCGTCGCCGCGTACCTTTCGACATGAAGCGGGTCTCGAATTAGCGCGCCATCTCGTGCGGCGAATCTCGCGCGGCGTGCCTGTCAATGCCCTTCAGTCACGATCTAAGCCTGTGCTCGAAGTGAACAGTGGCGACACGGTAACCATCGAAACGCTCACGCAACACGCGGCGGACGACTGGGAGCGCATGGTGCAAGGCGATCCAGGCGCCGAAAGTGTGTTCCATTGGACTGCAGGGCGCAAGAACGTCAACCGCCGCGGCGCAGGGCCCATGGACGCGTCCATCTACGGACGTGGTGCGGGAGAAGGCATCGGCGTGCATATCTGCACAGGTCCGATCGCCGTGCGCGGCGCGGACCTGGGTGATGTGCTAGAAGTGCGTATCGTCGATATTCATCCGCGTAGTTGTGCCAATCCGAAATTCGCCGGCCGCGCGTTCGGCAGCAATGACGCTGCGTAGTGGGGCTTTCACTATCGCGAGTTATTGACCGAGCCGAAACCGCGCGAGGTTGTCACCATCTATGAAATCGACGCCGCCGCCACCGCCGGCGAAACCGCGTACGCTCGTGCGGTCTATAACTTCCGCTGGACACCTCAGCGCGATCCCTTTGGCGTGATGCATCCAACGATCGATTATCCCGGCTTGCGGGTCGATCATTCGACGGTCGTCGAGAATCACGACATCCTGAAGAACGTCAAGATCCCGGTGCGCCAGCACTTCGGCGTGGTCACCGTCGCACCGCAGCAGGACGGTCTGATAGATTCGATTCTACCGTCCACCTTCGGCGGCAATCTCGACAACTGGCGCGTGACGCGCGGCGCGAGCGTCTTCCTGCCAATCGGGGTACCCGGCGCACTGCTCTCCGTTGGCGACCCTCATGCATCGCAAGGAGACTCGGAACTGCGCGGCACTGCGATCGAGTGTTCTCTTACTGGTGACTTCCAACTGGTGCTTCATAAGAAAGATACGCTAAGCGGCCAGCCGTTTGCAGACTTCACCTACCCACTGGTCGAAACCGCCGACGAATGGGTTCGTCGCGGCTTCAGTTATCTAAACTATCTAGCCGAGTTTGGCACGAACGCGCAAAGCGCGGTGTATGAAAAATCGACACTCGACCTCGCGATGCGCGACGCGTTCATCAAAACGCGGCGCTTCCTGGACGACCAAAGGCCTGTCCGAAGATGCGGCGATCTCGCTGATCTCCGTCGCGGTCGACTTCGGCGTGACACAGGTGGTGGACGGCAACTGGGGTGTTCACGCGATCATCCGAAAGGCGCTGTTCAACTCGTGAAGTAGCATGAGTCACCTCCGATGCGCGTGCAGACAAGAGTTTGTTCGCAAAAAGCTCGATGCGGCTATTTTGGCATCCATACCATGTGTTCTGACGTGACCACCGGCGTACGCGCCGCTCGACAGGACTCTTTGGACCATGGATTCTCTCGCACATCGCGTGCTGCCCGGCCACGGGCGCTTTCCATATTTACCGATCAACGGTCGCCCTGTTTATCGCTGGCCTGACGGTTCGCGGCTCGCGGTCTATATCGGCTTCAACATCGAGCACTTTGCGTTCGGCGCAGGACTGGGGCCAACTATCGGTCCGGTGATGCCCGAACCCGATGTGCTGAATCACACGTGGCGAGAGTACGCATTGCGTGTGGGCGCATGGCGCTGTCTCGATCTCTTCGATGAACTCGCGCTGCCCACCGCCGCCATCGTCAACACGGCGCTCTACGATCACTGCCCGGAGCTGGTCGCCGCTTTCGCTCAGCGCGGCGATGAACTGGTCGCGCATGGTCATACGAATTCGGAAAGGCAAGGAACGCTTACCGAAGACGACGAACGCGCGCTGATCACTGCATGCCGGAAGCGGATTGCGGCGGAGAGCGCTCAACAGCCAGCAGGCTGGTTGTCGCCGTGGCTCTCGGAAAGTCATGTCACCAGCGATCTGGTAGCCGAAGCGGGCTATCAGTACACGCTCAACTGGTGCCACGACGATCAGCCCACGCGCCTGCACACGCGCAACGGTCAGCCGCTGTGGGCGATTCCGTATCCGGAAGAAATCAACGATATCCCGATGATCCTTGCACGCCAGATGGATGCGAAGTCGTTCGCCGATATGGTGATCGATCACTTCGAGGAAATGCTGCGGCAATCCGCGCGTCAGCCGCTGGTGATGGGCATTGCATTGCATGCATACCTGATGGGTCAGCCACATCGTTTGTGTCACTTGCGGCGGGCACTCGAACACATTGCGCGCGCGCGCGACGAGGGCCTCGCCTGCATCACTACGCCGGGTTCGATCGCAAGCCACATGGCCTTCCTCGGCCGTTAGATCACTTCATCCTCGCTTCGCTGTACCACCTCTTCCAAATTCATATCGTTCAACCTGAATAGGATTCGCCATGTTCATGTCAAAGGCAATCAAGCTGCTTCTATGCGCAGTCAGCGGCCTCCTCCTCGCGCAAGGCGCGTCGGCACAATCGTGCGAACCGTCCAAGGTGGCGCAGAAATACCCCTCGCTCGCAGGCAAGACGATCAAGATCGGCGTAGACCCAGAGTCGCCGCCGTACGCATTCCGTGACGGCGAGGATCTCAACAAGATCATCGGCGCCGATGCCGACATGGCCCGCGCCGTGTTCGCCTGCGCTGGCGTGCAGACCGAATTCTTTACCGCCGGCTGGCCCGGCTTGCTGCCCGCACTGCGTGCCGGACAGATCGATGTGATGTGGGACCTGTTGTACTACACGCCGGAGCGCGCAAAGGAGACAAGCTTCGTCACCTATATGCAGGCCGGTACGGGCGGTCTGGTCGCAGCCGGCAACCCCAAGAAGATCGATGACATCTCCAGGCTTTGCGGCCTGACGGTCACGGCAGGTATCGGCACTGTCGAACTATCGATGGCGCAAGCGCAAGCCGCCAAATGCAAAGCGGAAAACAAGCCCGACGTAACCATCATGACATCCGCGGATATCGCGTCAGGCGCGCGCCTGGTTGCGAGCCGTCGCGCCGACGTCATGATGTACGACCTGGCGCTCGTCGACGGACTGGCCAAACAGAACCCACAGCTCTACACGCGCGGCTTCATGGTGACGAGCGGCATGAAGATCGGCGTGGGTGTGAAGAAAGGCAACGCCGATATGATCGCCGCCGTATCCGATGGACTCAAGATCATGCAGGCCAATCAGACCCAGAAGAAGACCTTTCAGCAGTACGGCGTCGATCCGTCGCTGGAAACGCCGACCACGCTACTTACTCAATAGAGGCTGCCTGCCCGGCACACCCACGCCGTGTGCCAGCAGCGTCATGGATCAGGGTTCGGAAATGAAGGCATTGCGTATCAAATATATGATCGTCGGCACCCTCTGTATGGCGGCCATGTTCGTATTGCAGCCGGCGATGGCCGCCGGTCTCGATGGCGTTCAGGTGCTCGACGGTTTCAAAGAGCTGGCAGGTTACGTCGGCTCACCGTTCCTGCTCGGCGGCGCGTGGATCGCGGTGAAGATCACGCTGATAGCGATGTCGATCGGGCTGGTGCTCGGGCTCGGTCTTGCGCTGATGCGGCTGTCGCGGTTCAAGGCGCTGGACTCAGCGGCGTGGAGTTATATCTGGTTCGTGCGCGGCACGCCGCAACTGCTGCAACTCGTATTCATCTTCGATGCGTTGCCGCTGATCGGTTTGCGTTTCGATGAAGTCACGACTGCGGTTATCGGCTTCGCCTTGAACGAAGCCGCGTTCAGCGCTGAGCTGTTTCGTGCCGGGATCCTGTCGGTGAACCGTTCGCAATCGACCGCGGCCGCCGCACTCGGCATGGGACCGTTGCTGACGTTGCGCCGCATTATCCTGCCGCAATCGATGCGCGCGGTGATCCCCGGTCTCGCAAACGACACCATCGGCATGTTGAAGCTGACGTCGATCGCGTCGGTGATCTTCGTCAACGAGCTCACGTTTCGCTCGCAACAGGTCGTCGGACAGAACTTCAAGTTCTTTACCGTGTTCGGCGCGGCGGCGGTGATTTATCTGATCCTGACGAGCGGGATCTCATTGCTTCAGGTGTGGCTCGAACGCATCTTCGATCACGAGCGCGAGCGAACGCTCAGGTTCTCGTGGTTCGGACTGCGCGCATCGACGAGTGATGTGAAACCTCTCGACGTACCGATTGTTTTGCCCGTCGCCGCCAAAGAGCGAGAGACGAACGATCACGCGTGGATCGGCACCCTGCTGCCTGCCGGAAGCCGCACGCCGCGGCAGTGCGATGAACCGTTTGTCGTGTGCAAGAACGTCTGGAAATCATATGGCAAACGCGAGATCTTGCGGGGCGTCGACCTGTCAATCGCGCATGGCGAAGTGGTCGTAATAGTCGGCCCGAGCGGTTCCGGCAAAAGCACCCTGCTCAAGCTCATCAACCATCTCGAACCGCTTGACTGGGGAACGATCAAGGTCGATTCGCAGTATGTGGGCTATCGCGAAGTGCCGGGTGGCGGCGGCACGGTACGGCCCCTGCACAACCTCGCACGCGCACGCGCCGAAGCACGCGTGGGCATGGTGTTCCAGCATTTCAATCTGTTTAGTCATTTGAGTTCGCTGGACAACATCGTGGAAGCACAGCGTCAGGTCTATGACGTGCCTCGCGCGGAGGCGGAAGCGCTCGGGCGCGAGCTGTTGAAGAGCGTGGGCCTGGCCGAACACGCGGATTTTCTGCCGCACCGGTTATCGGGCGGACAGCAGCAGCGCGTGGCGATTGCACGTGCGCTCGCGATCAAGCCCAAGTTGATGCTCTTCGACGAACCTACTTCCGCGCTCGATCCAGAACTGGTCGGCGAAGTGCTTGGAGTGATGCGCGGGCTTGCCGACGCCGGCATGACGATGGTCGTGGTCACGCACGAAATCCGCTTTGCCCGCGATGTCGCTGACCGCGTCGTCTTCATGGATGGCGGTGAAGTGATCGAGCAAGGGACACCGCAGCAGGTCATCGACAACCCGACTGAAGAGCGCACCCGAAAATTCCTTAACATCGTTGCCAATTAACTATGAGGCTCAAGTGACGGACTTCGAAACTTTCAATCTTGGCCGCGTCGCGCTGCAATCCGGTGCGACGCTGCCTGACATGCGGCTCGGCTACAAGACCTATGGCCGGCTAAATGCAGCGCGAGACAACGCGATTGTCTATCCGACCTTCTATAGCGGCAGCCATGTCGACAATGAGTGGCTGATCGGCGAGCATATGGGGCTCGATCCGCGGGAGTATTTCATCATTGTGCCGAACATGTTTGGCAACGGCGTATCGAGTTCGCCGAGCAACTATCCGCCGCCGTATGATCGTGGCCGCTTTCCGCATGTGACGCTATACGAAAACGTCGCGATGCAGCATCGCCTTGTGACCGAAAAGTTTGGCATCGAGTCTCTCAGGCTCGTCACCGGCTGGTCAATGGGCGCGATGCAGGCATTCCATTGGGCCGCGATGTATCCGGAGATGGTCGAGCGCATTCTGCCGTTTTGCGGGGCGGCTCGGTGCGCGCGGCACAACTTTGTGTTTATCGAAGGGCTTAAGGCGCCATTGCTGTTGGACCCAGATTTCAGGAACGGTTTCTACGATGCACCGCCGACGCGTGGAATGCGCGCTGCTGCCCGTGTGTTCGCCGGCTGGGGATTTTCGCAGGCGTTTCTGCGTCAACGGCTCGACATTGAAGCGATGGGGTATGGGTCGCTCGAGGACTTCATCACTCAGTTCTGGGAAGGTGATTTCTTGAAGAAGGACGCCAACAATATTCTGTCGATGATGTGGAGCTGGCAGAACGGCGATATTTCCGCGAACTCCCTTTACAAGGGAGATTTTGATCGAGCGTTGGGCAGTATCACTGCAAAGGCCATTGTGATGCCCGGAAGCACGGATTTGTATTTTCCGCCTGAAGATAGTGAATACGAGGTTTCGAAGATGCCTAATGCGCAGTTAAGGCCCATCGAGTCGGTGTGGGGGCATTTTGCGGGCGGTCCTGCAGCCAATGCTGTCGATGTTAAGTTCATCGATAGTGCGGTGAGGGAGATTTTGGCTATGTAGTGGTCCGACTCTTTTCGGGCTTAAGGCCGTACTCGTCTCGGGAGGGACAGGCAGCGCCCACCAACTCCGGACTGCTTACCTCGCAGGGTCCACTATATTTGACCTGTGTGATTCATAGACATCGTTTCAACTAGAATGAAGCGATGGACCGTGAGATTGCGACACGATTACGATGGGTATTGATGTATCACGAGACTGGCAACGCCGGTCTCGTATGCGCACGGTGTGGTATCTCGAGACCGACACTTCGCAAATGGTTACGACGTTATCAGGAAGCCGGAGAAGAAGGTCTTCGTTCCCAAAGTCGCCGCCCTCTCAACAGTCCAAACAGGAAGGTCTCTGAGGCTGACCGGGCGACGATTTTACGACTGCGTGCCGAGCACAAAGGAGCACGGCGAATCCAGAACGAGTTGCGGCTCTACGAACAAAGAGAGTTGTCCCTTGCAACCATTCACAAGGTCCTATGCGAAGCGTCTGTGAAGCCGTTGATACATTCCCGGCGGCCGGCACATCCCAAACGGTATAGCCGCCCGGTTCCGGGGGATCGGGTCCAGATGGACACAATGAAGATTGCGCGAGGGGTCTATCAGTACACGGCCATTGACGACTGCTCGCGCTTCCGCGTACTGGCCGTCTATCCCCGCAGAAATGCCCGTAATACACTGCTTTTCCTCGATCGCGTGATCGAGGAAATGCCGTTTCCTATCCAGCGTATCCAGACTGATAGGGGCGGCGAGTTCTTCGCCGAATCAGTGCAGCGGCGTTTGATGACCGAGTGCATCAAATTTCGACCGATTCCGCCACGCTCGCCACACCTCAATGGCAAGGTCGAGCGCTCGCAGCTTACTGACCTGAACGAATTCTGGTCCCACCATACTCCAACCGAGGATGCGATTGATCGGCGAATTGAGGAGTGTGAACTTTCGCCGTTAAGGAACCAAACCGTTTTCGGCGTAAAGGCGCCAGGGACTTTTCGGCGTTTAGGCGCCACAAGTCTTTCGGCATATAGGCGCCGGTAGATTTTCGCCGTAAACGCGCCACTGGCGTCTGAGTCGGGCGCTCGAACTTCGCCAACCGCTACTCTCCTGGCACGCATTTGCTCCGGAGGGTGGCTTGAAGAGGAAGTTCGAGATGTACCAATATCGACAGGTTCTGGTGCGAATGCGCCAGGGTGACTCCGACCGGGATATCGACCGGTCGAAGATCATGGGCCGTAAGAAGCTCGCGGCCGTGCGGGAGATCGCGACCGAGCGCGGGTGGCTTTCTCCGGACAACGCTCTGCCGGATGACGCGCAGCTTGCTACAGCGTTCAGCCGCAAGGAGTTCCTGCCCACGAGCTGTATCTCGTCGGCCGAGCCGTGGCGCGAACAGATTGCCCAGTGGCATGACGCAGGCGTCCCCGGCACGACGATTCACAGCGCGCTGGTGCGCAACCACGGCTACGCGGGAAGTTACTCATCCGTCTACAGGCTGCTTCAGCAATTGAAGGCGGAGCTCACGCCGGACGTACCGATGCGGCTGGAGTTCAAACCTGCAGAAGCCGCGCAGGTTGATTTCGGCGCAGGTCCGACCATCACCGATGCGCACACCGGCGAGATCCACAAAACGTGGTTCTTTGTGATGACGCTGTGCTGGTCGCGGCATCAATACGTTGAGTTTGTCCGCGACCAGAGCGTCGACACATGGTTGCTATGTCACCGTCATGCCTTCGAATGGTTCAATGGCGTAGTGGGACGCGTCATCATAGATAACCCCAAGTGTGCCATCGTCAAGGCCTGTATCTACGAACCCGAAGTCCAGCGCGCTTACGCGCAATGCGCCGAAGGGTACTTGTTCAAGGTCGATCCATGTCCGCCGAGGGACCCGGCTAAAAAAGGAATTGTCGAATCGGGCGTCAAATACGTGAAGTCGAGCTTCCTTCCTCTTCGCGAATTCCGTGATCTTGACGACGCCAACCGGCAAGCGCAAGCCTGGGTGATGCAAGAGGCCAGCACCCGGACCCATGGCACGACGCGCGAGGTGCCGCTCAAGCGTTTCGAAGGTGTCGAACAGGCGCTGTTGCAGCCGCTTCCCGATGTGCCACCGGAGCTGGCAACCTGGGCGCGCGTGAAGGTCCATCGCGACGCCCATGTGCAATTTGAGCGCGCCTATTATTCCGTGCCGTTCCGGCTTGCCGGTAAAGATCTATGGCTCAAGGCGACCGCCACCATGGTGCAGCTCTACTACGAGCACGAACTGTCGGCATCGCATGTCCGCCAAACTGCGCCAGGAACGCGTATCACTGTGGCCGATCACATGCCGCCAGCAGCACAGGCCTGGCAAATGCACGACACCCAATGGTGCCTGAGAGAAGCGCAACGCATCGGGCCGTCCTGCTACGCGCTTGTTCACGCGCTCTTTGGCGATCGGGTTCTCATCAAGCTGCGCGCCGTACAGGGCGTGCTGCGCTTCGCCCAGCAGTTCGGCGCATCTCGCCTGGAGGCGGCCTGCCGTCGCGCGAATCACTTCGGCAATCCAAGCTACAAAGCCGTCAAGCTGATCTTGCAGAAAGGCCTCGATCAGACCTGGCTGTCGAACGAACCTGTTGAATCGGGCGCGACCACCTACACCCACGGCGGCCGCTTCTGCCGCGATACCCAGACTCTCCTGATCCATTGAACATGAATCCAATTCCCGAACTCACGTCTTCTCTTAAGCAATTGCGACTATCCGGCATCCTCGACACGCTCGAAGCACGCAACCGTGAAGCCATCGACCGCAAGCTTGCCTATACAGACTTCCTGACGTTGCTCATCCAGGACGAGATCGCACGGCGCGATCATCGAAAGCTCGACGCCCGCATGCGCCGCGCCAACTTCCGTGGACAGAAGACACTCGAGGGTTTCGACTTCGACCGGCTACCCAACCTCAATCGCGCCGTCGTCCATGATCTCGCGACCTGCCGGTTCATCGATGAGAGGGTCAGCGTGCTGATCGCCGGTCCGTGCGGAACGGGCAAAAGCCATCTGGCGCAGGCACTGGGCCATGCGACCGCCCGGCAAGGTCACGATGTCCTGTTCATGACCCAGACCCGGCTTCTCAGCACGCTACGCAACGCGCAAGCCGTGGGCTCCTACGAACGGCGATTCCAGGCGCTTGCCAAGGTGCCGTTGCTCATCATTGACGACTTTGGACTGAAACCCATGCGCACGCCCGAAGACGAAGACTTCCACGATCTCATTGCCGAGAGGTACGAGCGTACATCGACTGTCTTAACGAGTAATTTGGATTTTACGGAATGGGGCGACGCGTTCGCGACCAACAAAATGCTCGGCGCCGCAACGCTCGATCGCCTGCGACATGCGGCATACCGCGTCGTGCTCGACGGTGAAAGCTATCGCGTCCCTCGTCCGATGCCCGAGAGCAACAAATCAGCACTTGCGAAAGGAGGTAAAAACAAGGATTCTTGATCCCCGTTCGAGCCCCGAAACAGGCGCCTTTCTCTGGCGCCATTACGCCGAAAACACCCGGCTCCTTTACGGCGAAAGGCAACACCGCTGGCGAGACTGCCGGGCACGCCGCCCGGCGCGTAGTCCGCGCGTGCCGTCCACGGACCGAAGTCGCCGTGGTAGTAGATCGCGTTGTCGTCCCGTCCGCTCGTGCCTCCGGCGATCGCCGCCGCTTCGGTGACAGAAAGATAGTCGAGATCGAACGGCTCGAACTCCTTGATCAGCCTGTGCTGCAACGTGAATTGATGGCCGATATCGACCCGTCCGAACGCCCCGCCGACACCGATCGTCGAATTACGCTGGAACATCTGGTTGGTCGTGCTGCTGTTCGCGCCGGTCGAGAGAACGTAGCCCGCCTCCAGGTTGAAGCGAACGTAGTATCCGCCGCCCAGGTCCTCCGTGCCGACAAAGCCCCAACGGTTCGATTTGTACATCCCGTTCGAGGCCATCGTCAGCGCCGCGCCGCCTGCCTTGGTGCCGTTCACCAGATTGCGCAGACCGCCGTCAAGCGGAACCGTACAGCGTGACGCTGTTTTGTCCGTACGCGGCGCCGCTCGACAGCCCCACCAACGTCAATGCGGTCAGCGACCGTCTCATTCCACTTCTCACCATTTCTCCTCCAGTTGACATCGTTAAATTTGTGCATCGAGGATCGGCGGTGTCATCGCCCTCCTCGTGTAGGTCGGTCTTGAAACTCACGCATGTCGAGGCTATCGATTCGTCATGCTAATCGATAGATATCGCACACTCATTCACTTCACTTCGATGCTCAATGCCGCGTAGGCGTGGCGGCGGCGGATGGCGTCGCCGATGGCCGTTGCGACGAGCAGCCGGTACGGTGGTAAAGCCGTTTGCCCGTCTGCGCTTCGAGCTCCTGCCAGATGTCATGGGAGCGCTTGATGAACGGAATGTAGTCTGCACCTTCGCCTGCCGCGAGCCGTGTGATTCGCGTGTTGCCGTGACTCGACCCTTTGTTGTGTGGCGGTGCAAACTGGTCGATACCGAGGACGCTCGCGCCTCGTTTCGCCAGCTGATAAAGCGTCGCGCTCCCGAACGCACCGAGGCCGACAACGATAACGTCAAATGAAGTACGGCTCACGGCTTCCCTCACGTGTTAAGCAATAAGTGTTGAAGGCCGATACCTTACCATCCGATGTTAGCGCGATGGCAGAATGGTGCATCAGATCGGGCTTGCGGTTCAGAATTTGTCGTTTCGTTGCTGCGAGGGATGGTTGTCGGTCGCTTCTCATTTGCTGCATTCTGTATGACGCTCGCCATGCTGCTTCCTCTCCAAGGAACTAGCATTACTTTCGGCGTCGCGCTTGTGCTCTCGATGCTTGTTCAATGGAGCACGCGGATGTTGCTCAGACGGTTTCGGCGGGTCGCATCCGGAACGCATAACGCTGCCAACGAGGGCAAAAGTCATGACCCGCGCGGAACTGACCGAAATTCCCAGTCACGAACTGGTCCATCTGCTTGATTGGATGGTGTGGGACATGAATCACCGAGCTCAGAGCGATGAGACGCCAAGGCTTTGGAGGCATTGTGAACCTGTCCTCCATCGGCGGACAGGTCGGATTCCCCACCAGCGCAATTTACGCGGCGAGCAAGCATGCTGTCGAAGGATTGACCAAATCGGCGGCGCTTGAGGTTGCGTTTTTGGGCATTCGAGTGAACGCGGTCGCCCCAGCTCCAACCGAGTCCCCGATGTTTGACCGACTTGCTGATTACGGCATGACCAAGGACGTCCTTGCAGGGATTACTCCTGTGAAGCGAGCGGGTAACCTCGCCTTCATGCCGGGGGAGATAAGGCGACAAAGATCGGCGTCAATCGCGTGGTACCGGTGCGCGCTCAATGGGGTCCCGTTGTCGCCGTCGGGAATCTCGAAAGCCCAGGTTAGCGTGGTTCTCACGCGGACCGCTTCAGGAGCGGAGACCGCCACGCGCATCTGCGAGAACGCATATGACGCGCGAGCGCGGAGTCGGCGGCGCGGCTTCCTGCAGTTAAAAACGCATCGAGGAGCACGCCAATTTGCCGGTGTCGACGTCCACGCAGAACGAACTCTGTCGTCGCCGGCGATGCGGGCCTTCCTCGATGCACCGCTGATGCTTCAGATGTCCCCGATCTTGAACGGCAGCTCGAAGTTCCCTCCGCTGTTGATGAGGCTGATGTACTCGAGATATCGCGACTGCGCCGTATTCTGCGCGGCGACGAACTTCCCCGGGATCGGGGCTTGCAGCTCGTTCGGAAGGATCTCGTTTATTAGCTTCTGATACATTTCCTGCGCCGCGTGAGAACTAGACCGATTGTCCAGTTCGAGCCTGCCGTGCTCGGTAGCGTAGTCGTAATACTCAAGATCGCTCGATCCGCTGATGGTGGTCGTCGACGGCGCCCAGTACGAGTACGTTCCGAGTTTGCCCGCCTCGGTTCTCACGCCAATGATGTGCGATGCCGAAGAATTGAAGTTGTAGACCTCTGGCACGATCTCGTCGGATGCAAAGACCACATACGGCCGGCCTGGCGCGCTCGCGCTCTTCAGCATTGGAAGCAAGTCGTGTCGGTTCCCGTACAGCTGCGCATAATCTCCAGTCATCCAGCTTCGCGTGCCGCCGTTGGCAAAGGTTGCCAACATCGGCAGGATATCAACTGACGAGGTCAGGCCGCTGCGAACGACGTCAAGATCCCCGTTGTACTGCCCGGTCGGATCCATCACGATGAGCGGGACGTTAAACGCCTCTTCGTAGCACGTCCCGGTCTTACCCGAAATCAAGCCATGAGCGCCTGCATAGTCGCCATGGTCCGAGGTCAGCACGATGATCGTCTTCTTCGCGACCGCAGGCGGCAATGAGTCAACGACCGCGCCAATTTTTGAATCTACTATCGACATGATCTGTGTGTAGGAATCGAGCCCGCGCTTCCAATAGTTGAAAGGCGCCTTGGCAACCCCCTTCGTCTCGGAGGGCGGCGGCAGGTTCGGATTGACTGGATAAGCCGAGATTTCGAAATCCGTACCTCGCGTGTCCTGCACGCCACCCCAGACGGCTTCCTGCAGCGTGCGGTTGAAGGTCTGCATCGGCGGTTTGTTGGCCGACAGTTGCGAGGCAGACTCCCAGTTCGGCGCAGTTGCCGGATACCCGTACTGCGGCGGATTGCGCAGCGGGTTGAACTCCCAGTTGTACGTCGGGGGCCCTGCGGTGTAATCGATCCACTGGGAATAGCCATTCGGGTTGTAGTTGTTCGAAGCAAAAAGCTCCGTAAAGCGCTTGAACTCCGTGCCCGCGGGGAAGAACTCCTTGTCGTGCGGATTGATGAAGCCGACGGTCAAACACCAGGGCGGGTCGGCCGGCCTGCGCCGCTGCAACCACTGCGTTGCCTGGTCCGCGATGTTCGTGTCGCTCAGGTAGCCTTGTCCCGGGTCGCCAATTGTGCCTTGAAGGTTGCTGCCCGTCGGATCCGGGTACGTCATCCCTTCGAAGCCGTAGAGCCCGAGCGGCCTTTGCCCTTTGTGCACGATCGACAGATGCCACTTCCCTATATAGGGCGTGATATAGCCGAGCGACTGCAGGACCTTGCCGTAGGTTGGAAACTGCCGGTTCAGCACCGGCTGGATCGAAACCTTGGTGTCGGGTGAATCCAAAATGGTCGTGAGCAACCAATTCTGGTGGGTGTACAGCCCGGTGACGAGCGCGGCGCGCGCGGGACTGCACGCCGAGGCTGCGGTGTAGTGGCCCGAAAATTTGACTCCCCTCTTCCACAAATCGAACGTTCGGGGCATATAGGCCTTGAGAAACTCGCGTGCGTCCTGAACCCCTTTCGGAAACACCCGGGGAAAGCGCATTTCATCCAGGAGAATGAACAAGATGTTGGGCTTGCCGCTTGGGCCGTCCCCGGCGCCCTGGGCGGCGGCGTTCGTCGTCGCAATGGCTGCGCCAACCGCGGAGGTCTTTTTGATAAAATCTCGCCTATCCATAAGTAGTACTCCTTAGAAAACCTAGTGGGGATACGCTTTTGTCCGGGCGTTGCCCGACTTTGATACGATTAATTCAGCCGGCGCCGTTGTTTAGCTATCGCAAGCGGTGTTGGGCCAAACGAAGGATAGGCGAAACCGCCCGTCGCCCCAGCGAAGAATTAATTTCATACGATGTCACCACCGCAAGGGGACGGCGGCCTCGGCGTGATGCTGGCGGTGTCTGTTTCGACACAGTGGTTCACGAGGGCAAATCGCACCGGCGCCGCTTATTGGTTCTCCGGCATTTTGGAAGAATAATGGCTAGTAATCACCCATTTGTGCCCGTCCCAGACGTGGGTGAACGTGTAGCGCGCTTTGACGATCGAACCGTCCCGGAACTTGAAGGTGTAGGTTCCGGCGTCGATCGCGGTATTGCACTCGATCATGATTTCGCGGAAGTCGATGGTGCCATCGGGCTCGCTCTCGAGAAAATGCTTGGAATAGTCTAATTTCTCATCGACAGACACGCGCGGCTTGTTCGAGACGGTCGGCAATAGAACCGAGCGTGGAGCGGAGTTCGCCACCACTTTCTGAGGATCACCCGTTTTAAGCGAATCGTTCCAGCGATCAAACAACGCAGCAATCTGCTTTTCTGATGCCGGATGGCAGGTTTCAGTCTTCGCGAGGGCACTGCCGCTTAGAACGAACAGCACTGCCGCAATTGCGAATCGTTTCGGTAGGTGATTTACCATGAAAGCACCCCTCTGCCCGTCGAACGTGGTGGCACGAACGCCGTCCTTTCGCTGAGACTCCCGAGACCTTTTATAGTTGAAAATTCGCACAACACCAACAACATTTGGTTCGCGCTTTTCCGCCGTGCAAGCAATGTGCGTTAGCGCACGTAGTCCCGACTTTGGTCAACCGGAGTCGTTCGGAACCGTTCAGACAGTCCCGCGCTCCCGCAACTATCCAGGTGGTCCAACTGTGCGACCGCCTGGCCTGAGTCGCCGTTTTGATGGGCAATCGCAATACAACCGCCGCGTACACGCGAGCAAGCCTCACGCGCGAACGAGTCAACGTCGATGCCCTCGAGTTCGAGGTACACCACGCCCGACTATTCGCTGGAGGAACGGGTTCGTTGTCGCGCTCCGGCACGCCTACGCCGTTCTTCACCCTTGCCAAGTCGACGCCCCTCACTCCCGTCCCGATCTGCTCTACCACTCGAATGCGGACCTTTGCCTTTCCAGAGGCAATGTGGCCTTTGGCGGCGACACGACGACGCGCTCGAAGTCTGCGCTAAACATACGACAAACGGCCGGACGCGCCCTGCCCGACCTCGCGTGCGCGGGCGTAGAATTTCAGCAGACAGCCAACTGGGGCCGGACGGTGAAACGAGTCATGCTGCGCTGGCTGCGTATCCTGATTCCCGCAATCACACTGGCGTGGATGCCTTCTGGCATTCACGCCGCCGATGACTTCGCGTCCCTTCGTGCGACGATGATCAGGAACATCTCGGAGCTTGCGACCGAAACCTCCGTCGCAACCGGCAGAGCCGCAATCGATCCGCGCGTGCTCGCCGCGATGAACCAAGTGCCTCGCCACCAGTTCGTGCCACCCGACGACGAGCGCAACGCCTATGAGAACCGGCCTCTTCCCATCGGCTATGGCCAGACCATTTCCCAGCCCTATATCGTCGCGTTGATGACCGACCTGATGATGATCAAGCCCACTGACGTCGTGCTGGAAGTCGGCACCGGCTCAGGGTATCAGGCGGCGATTCTCTCGACCCTCGCGCGAGCGGTCTATACGATCGAAATCATCGAGCCTCTGGGCCAAGCGGCTCAGGAGCGCTTGCAACGGCTTGCGTACAAGCGCGTAGAAACCAAGGTAGGAGACGGCTATTACGGATGGGAAGCCCACGCGCCCTACGATGCCATCATCGTCACCGCCGCCTCGAGCCACGTCCCCCCTCCTCTCGTGCGGCAGTTGAAGCCCGGCGGCAGGATTGTCATTCCCGTAGGCGCGCAGTTTCTGACGCAATACCTGCTGCTGATCACGAAGGCGAACGACGGGACCGTCTCCACCCGACAGA
Organism: Caballeronia sp. INML3B; assembly: GCF_023631305.1. Classification (NCBI taxonomy): domain Bacteria; kingdom Pseudomonadati; phylum Pseudomonadota; class Betaproteobacteria; order Burkholderiales; family Burkholderiaceae; genus Caballeronia; species Caballeronia sp. INML3B. The sequence goes on along the minus strand of NZ_JALQDI010000050.1, from coordinate 50,384 downwards.
TACTGCCCGTCCGCTTCGTGCCTCTCGTCGGGCATTGAAACGAGCGACCCAACGAGATCGCGCGAACCCGCATCGCAGCATGGCTGAGCGCGCGCCCTCCGCATCCCCTTCAGGTTCATGCCATCATGCCTGCCGTGCCGTTGCTCTCCGTCTCGCTGCTTTCAGCCGCTGCCCTCGGTTACGAGCTGCTGTTGATGCGGCTCTTTTCGATCATTCAATGGCATCACTTCGCGTACATGATGATCAGCGCGGCGCTGCTGGGCTACGGAGCAGCCGGCGCGATGGTCTCGCTTGCGCAGCGCTGGCTCGTGCCACGGTTCGCAGCCGTGTTTGTAGCCGGTGCAATCCTGTTCGGCGTCTTTGCGGTCACCTCGTTCGCGTTCGCGCAGCGCATTGCGTTCAACCCGCTGGAGATTCTCTGGAATCCGCGCGAACCTTTGCGCCTGCTGTTGATCTACGTGCTCCTTTTCGTTCCTTTCTTCTGCGCCGCGACCAGCCTCTGTCTCACCTTCACACGTTTTAATGACCAGATCCCGCGTATCTACAGTTTCGACATTGGCGGAGCGGGCGTGGGCAGCGTCGCGATCATCGGCGCGCTGTTCGTGCTTCGTCCGCTGGATGCGCTGCGGGTACTGGGCGCTGCAGGCATCACGGCAGCGGCGCTGGCATGCGTCGAATGCCGCTGGCACCGGAAGTGGTTGCCGATCCTGTTGCTCGGCGCCGCAGCCATGCTGGCCACCGGCCTGCCGCGAGACTGGATCGTATTGCGGCCATCGGAGTACAAGGAACTGAGCCAGGCTCTGCGCATAAAGGATGCGCACGTGGTCGCCGAAAGCTCAAGCCCGCTGGGTGTCGTCACGGTGGTGGAAAGCCCCTCGATTCCCTTCCGACATGCGCCCGGGCTTAGCCTCAACGCGACGATGGAACCGCCGCCGCAACTCGGCGTATTCACCGACGGCGACGGACTGTCCGCGCTCAATCGCTATGACGGGCGGCGCGAGCCGCTCGGTTATCTGGACTCTATGACCTCCGCGCTCCCCTATCACCTGCTGCGGCGGCCCAAAGTCCTCGTGCTCGGCAGCGGGGCAGGAGGCGACGTATTGCAGGCGCTGTATCACGAAGCGAGCGCAATCGACGCGGTCGAACTGAATCCACAGATCGTCGAAGCGGTTCAGCACCGCTTTGCCGACTTTTCCGGCAAGCCGTACAGCGCACCGAACGTTCGCCTATTCGCCGGCGAAGCGCGTGGTTTCGTCGCTGCGCGCGGTGAGCGCTACGACCTGATCCAGGTCGCGCTGCTAGACTCCTTCAGTGCCACCTCGGCCGGGCTTTACTCCCTTTCCGAGAGTTACCTCTACACGGTGGAAGCATTTCAGGACTATCTGCGTCATCTCAACGTAGGCGGCATACTGGCGATCACTCGCTGGGTCACGCTGCCCCCGCGCGACGTCCTCAAGCTGTTTGCGACGGCCGTACTGGCGATGGAGAACGCCGGTGTAAGACAACCATATCGACGGCTCATGCTGATCCGCGGATGGAAAACCGCGACGCTGCTGGTCAAAAACGGGGAATTCGATGACAGGGACATCGCCGCGCTGCGCAGCTTCTGCCATGCCCGTTCGTTCGACGTCGAATACTACCCGGGGATGCAGGCCGCAGAAGCGAATCGCTACAACGTACTTGAAAGGCCCTACTTCTTCGAAGCCGCGCACGCTCTGCTGAGTCCCGGGCGAGAAACGTTCTGGGCGCGCTACAAGTTCGATATCCGCCCCGCCACGGACGACAAGCCGTACTTCTTGCACTTCTTCAAATGGCGATCGCTGCCCGAGTTTCTCGCGTTGAAAGGGCGAGGCGGCATGACCTTGCTGGAATGGGGATACCCGGTACTGATCGCCACCCTGCTGCAGGCGACATTCATGGCCTTCGTGTTGATCCTCTTTCCTCTGTGGGTGATGAAGCGCCGGACGGGCACGGCTCACGGTTCATCGCGTTTGGACGCCACTTCCCGCAATGACGCCACAGCTTCGGTGGCGGCGATATCGGAAAGCAGAGTCGCGATCTATTTCGTCGCGATCGGCTTCGCTTTCATGTTCATCGAGATCGCGTTCATCCAGAAGTTCGTTCTGCTCCTGAGCCACCCGCTCTACGCTGTGGCGGTCGTGCTGTGTGCGTTCCTCTCGTTCGCGGGACTTGGAAGCCGGTACGCGCAGCGCCTGCAGGGTCGCGAGGTGCCGGTCGCCCGTTCCGCGACACGGCCGCGCACGATCAGAAAGCACCGGTCGACTGCGGCGACCGCCATCGTGGCCCTTTCTGCCATCTCGCTGTGCTACCTGCTCGTGCTGCCCCATCTGTTCTCGTTCCTGATACCTCTATCCGACCCGGTCAGAATAGCGATTGCCGTGCTGCTCATCGCGCCGCTCGGCTTTGCGATGGGCATGCCCTTTCCGCTTGGGCTCAACCGCGTTGCCGGCTGTGCCGAAACGCTCGTGCCCTGGGCGTGGGGCGTCAACGCATGCACGTCCGTCGTGGCTGCAGTCCTGGCGACGATAGTGGCGATTCATCTAGGCTTTACTGCGGTGGTCGTGACAGCGGTCGTGCTCTATTTCGCCGCGGCGGCTGCCTATCCCTGATCCGCCCAATCCAACTTGACCGGGCGCCCCTTTGAGCGGGATCGCGCTCAAAGGGCGACCAGCCCGGCGAGCGTCCGCTCGAGCGACGCGACATTCTTGCCAGGCGGAGTGTCTTGGCCGCTCGATCAAGCGTCGATCCGACTACTCGCAGTATTCGTGACAGCCGCCATGTCGCGTTCGCCGCGCCGAGCACGAAAAGCGGCGCATCCGCGCGTCGGTTGCCGCCACGCCGAGGCCATCGCGCACGAGTTGCACGATCACCGAAATCGACGTCCAACCGGTGATGCGCGTATCTGCGAGCGGCACGCCGTTGGCGAGCGCGAGCTTGTCGACGATGTCCTCCAGCGCGCGATGCGGTGCCGTCCCGCGCCCGAACGTCAGGATCGGATGACGCAATACGCGTTTCGCGAGTCCGCTGCGCGAAAGCGGTAGCCGGCCCCGCGCGCGATGGATTCTTCGTCGCTGCCTTCAACGCGAATGCGTGAATCAAAACACATCACAACGAAAGTGAGCAAGCGGGCAACTACCCCTTTCCCGCAAGAGGCAGGAGTCTGGTCGCCTTCGCAAATGGAACGTCTGCTGCCAGGGGGCAAGCCGACGTCGGAGTGACCAAGCGAGATCCCCGTCGAACGTCGCTCACTGGCCGAGAGCGCCAGCTCGATGAACCTTCTACAGGGCTGTCGTTAGGGTTGCCCGTGTCAGCTTTTCGGTGGCGAGTCGGAACGCGAACAAACGGCCATCTGCCGACGTTCGAATCGTTGCCGCCGATAACTTGAGACGGGGCGAATGCGGCCATTCGCCTTTCACGAACGACCGCCGTCAGCACGAACAACCAGCGATAGCCGATCAGACAGTCGAATAGAACTTATGCATTTCGAGCCTTTGCACCGGGTTCATTCTTGTTACCGCGTCTTAATCGCGGCTCTTCCCGATTGTCGATGCGTTAGCATCACCCAAAGCGGATCGTCGTACCGGAACGCGCGGCGTCGCGAACTGCCAGTGTGACTTCGAGGGTTCTGGTCGCGTCAAACGCATCGGTCAGCGGTTGCTCTTTTCGCCGAATCACCGCGCCGAAGTGTCGCATCTGCTCGATGTACGGATTGGCCGCGTCGAAGTGCACCTCTTCGTCCTGCAGCGGCTGCAACCAGCCGCGCTCGCCCGGATAACGCCACATCCGCAACGTCGGCAAGGCGACAGACGCCTCAGTTCCGCACAAAAAATGACTCTCGACCGGAGTCTTCGGAAAGGCCGGGTTCTCGCCCGACGACAGATCCCAACTCCACGGCGCAGCACTGCTGTCTGACAGGGTAATCGTTGCGATTGCTCCGCTCTTGAAACACAGCAGCGTGGCCGCCGTGTCCTCGACTTCGAATCCGCGAATCGCATTCGACGTAACAGCCTGCAGGCTTTCGATCTCGCCGCATACGAAGCGCAACAGGTCGATCTCGTGAATCAGGTTGATGAGGACGGGTCCCGCAGCAGGCGTGCGGCGCCAAGCTTCGTTGAAGTAGGCGTCGTGTTTGAGGAAAGTCGCTAGCACCGATGCAGAGACGAGCCGCCCGAGTTGTCCTCCCTGAACCAAAGCCCGCGCGGTGCGGACGATCGGATTGTGCCGCCGGTGATGGCCGACGAGCAGAGGAACATCGGCGTCGGCAGCCGCGCGCCCGAGACGCAAGCCTTCGTCGACCGTATCGGTGATCGGCTTTTCGACGAGCACTGCCGTGCCGGCGGCGATCAACTCCAGCGCCATGGGAACATGCAGCGCGTTCGGCGTGGCAACAATTGCGCCGTCAGGCTTCGTCTCGTCGATGAGCGCGCGATGGTCCTTGAACCACGGGATCGAGAACTCCTCGGCGAGCGCCTGCGCCGCCGGATTCGGGTCGGCGATGCCGACGATTTCGAGCCCCTCGGCGCCCGCTGCGCCAACAAGATGCGCACGACCAATCGCGCCTGCACCAATAAGACCAATCTTCGAATCAGACATGAGAAAAAGGGTCTCCGAGAATCAGTGAGTAGTGGCGTTGCGCAACACCGGCGCTGCGCCCGCGCTGCGGCGGCCCTTGATGTACGCCGCGACGATGGCGATCGCGATTGGCACGGTCAAGGCAAGGAACAACTGCCCGAAATTCCACTTGAAACTGAGCAAAACCGCGCCGATCGACGCGCCCGAGATCGCGCCGAAGCGACCAATGCCAGTCATCCAGCTCGTACCGGTGGCGCGCATCTCGGTCGGATAGTAACCGGCGGCCATTGCGGTCCAGCCAGTGTTCGTTGAGTTGATGCAATAGCCCAACAGAAAAACCAGGGTCATGAGGCCGTAGAGGCCCGGACTCATCTTCGCCAGCGCAACGGTGAAGATGCCTGCAGCGAGGAGCGTGCCGATCATCACCTTGTGCGGGTTGAAGCGATCCATTTCCCAACCGATGATGATGTTGCCAAGCGTTCCGCCCACTTGAAGCATGGCGCCTACCAGCGCGGCATCGGCAAGCGAAAAGTTGTTGTCCTTCACGATGATCGGCAGCCAGCTATTGAGGAAGTAGACCGTCATCAGGTTCATGAAGAGGCCGACCCAAAGAGCGAGCGTCACAGTCGTGTGCGGCTTGGCAACGATAAGTCTGATCGCGCCTTTGCCGGCGTGCTCGCGTTCCGCGGTGATCAATCTCGTCGAGGCATCGACCGCGTTGGGTTCGATCTGGTTGACGATACGTTCGAGCGCGCGTCGGCCACCGTGTTTGACTGCGAGAAACTTCGCGGATTCCGGCAGGATGAAGCACAGGACGAGCGCAAACAGGATCGGCACAACGCCGCCGACAACCAGAATCGATGCCCAGCCGTGAGTCGGGATCAAATAACTCGAAAGGAAGCCGCCACCGGCCGCACCAAACGTGAATCCGCAATAGATCACCGTCACCATCAGCGCACGATACTTCTTGGGCGCGTACTCGGAGGCAAGCGTCGCGGCATTGGGCTGAGAGGCGCCAAGTCCAAGTCCCGTGAGAAAGCGCATGATCGAAAGCACCTCGACGTTCGGCGACCATGCGGAAGCGAGACTCATCAGCCCGAAGAAGAAAATTGCGCCGATGATGACCTTGCGACGGCCGAACCGGTCCGCCAGCGGACCGCCGGTCAACGCGCCGATCGCGAGCCCGAACAAGCCCATGCTCAGCACCGGCCCGAGCGCGGCGCGTGTGAGCTTCCAGTCGGCGACGACTGCGGGCGCGATGAAACCCATCGCGACAACATCAAATCCGTCGAGAATCAGGACCACGAGGCCCAATAACAGTATCTTCCAGTGAAAGGGCCCAAAAGACCGGGAATCCAGGAATTCCTGAATGTTGAGTTGTTTCTCGAATGGCATGGTTGTCTCCTGTGGATTTCTGGCGAGCGACGGGCATGCTCAGAGCAGGCTTCGCATGTAGTGAATGCTTTCGGCGATGGCTTGCTCATCGCTCTCGTAAGCGGGATGTAGATAGTCGATTTCCAGCGCGAGCAGTCCTGCGTAACCGTGTTTGCGTAGTTCGGCGAAGGCGCGTGGCATGTCGATAATTCCTCGGCCGACCGGCACGCTCGGCCAGAACGCAAAATCGCGCGGATCGCCACCCTTGGCAGCAATGTCCTTAACGTGGGTCGCCCGGGCGTAGGGCGCGAGCTTTTCAATCGCGACGGCCGGGTCTTCGAGCATGCGCAGGTTATTCGCGGTATCCAGGCACACGCCGAGCCACGGCGAATCGATCGTATCAATCAGCTCCACCAGTTCGTCCGCGAGCATGTCGATGTGATTTTCGATGGCGAGCACGACGCCGTGCCCCTTCGCATGCGCGGCGGCGTCGGTCAGAAGTGGGACGAGCTTTGCCTTGTGGTCGCTCCAGTTGTCGGGGCGGGTGCGGCGGCCGCCGCAGCAGATCCGCATGACCGTCGCGCCCACAGCAGCGGCTATTTCCGTATGGCGCTTCAGGTCGGCAACTTCCTCGGGTGCGTCGCCCGAGCGGAGGCCGGACGGGTGGCCCCATGCCCACGCGGGCTCGAGTCTCAGTTCGTCTAGGTCGGCGCGCAACGTGGCGATTTCTTCGGGCGACGGATTCGGCATGAAGCACGACTCCAGAGAAACACCCGCGACGCCCAGTGCCTTCGCCCGGTCGAGGAAGCCCCGCATAGTTATCCGCGTTCCGGGATCCTGCTCGAGGCCGGCATAGACCTCGCCGAAATAACGGTGATAGCTGTATGAATCGATGGCAAGTTTCACGGGGCAGCCTTCGCGGTTTGTTATTTGGATTACTTTACCAAGTGGATTATCAATCCACATCGAGCGTAAACCCGGATTGTCGTTCCAGATGAATCGCAAAGCCACATGGGTTAAAATTTCGATCCATCGTCATCACGCTTAAGGTGCATATGACCGCAGTCCGAGACCGAGCCTTGGCCATCGTCGAGCTTCTGGCGCACAACGTGCACGGCCTGCCAATGTCAGAAGTGGGCGACCGTCTGGGCATTCCAAGGACGGCCGCGCATCGAGTGCTGGCGGATTTGAAAGAGAGCGGATACGTCAAGCAGGACCCGAACAGCTCGCAATACATGCTGACTGTGAAGCTGGCGTCGCTCGGTTTGAGCTATCTCGCTGCGACCGGCATCACCGACGCCGCGCAGCCCTTGCTCGACGATCTGGCACAAGTGAGCGGAGAACTGGTTCGCCTCGCGGTCGTGGAAGGCGACGATCTGATTTGGGTGGCGAAAGCGCAAGGTGCGCGAACCGGGTTGCGCTATGATCCAGATGCCGGTCTGGAGATTTACCTTCCTGCGACGGCGAACGGGCTTGCGTTTCTCGCGGCCGTCGATGAAGACCGGGCGCTGGCACTCGTGTCGCGTCAAGGAATGGACCGCGCTCGCGAGATGGGCCCAGGCGCGCCGCAGACTTTGCGAGCGTTGATGGAACAAATAGCGCAGACAAAAGCACGCGGCTTTGCCGTCGTCTTCGATGCCTATGAGGCAGGGACCAGCGCGGTTGCGGCTGCAATCCGCATCGACGAAAAAAGCGAGCCGATTGGCACTGTCAGTATTGCCGGGCCGTCCATACGGATGACCCGCGAGCGTATGGACGCCTTCGGGCCTAAGGTTCTGCAATGCGCGGAGGCACTTGCGCTCGCGAGCCGCAGTTCGCCCATGTTTGGCCGTCGGTGAGGAAGCGATCAGCCAGTCATCGTCATGGGCGTGCCTACACATTCCTCGGTGCACCGACGGCACAGGACGCTCCGACGCAAAAACTGTCTGCGATCATCTCCCGGTGTCTGAAGGCATCGCAGGAGCGGTCAGTCGCGAGCGGCCGACATATGGCCGTTGAGGGTCGGTGCTGAAGTTCGAGCTGCGGTTGCACGGCGCGCCAACTGCGATTTCAGCAACCGGCCCCGAGACCTCGCGAAACGAATGCGGCCATCGCCGCACTCAAATTTTGAGTCACGAGACCTTCGTTCCCGAGAGCGACAAATCTCCCACAGACCAGCATTGTCAGCACGATCGCATTGACTGGTGCGGTCGCCGTTGTCGTATCGAACGAACCGTTCGCACCGACTTTCAACACCGCGACTGACCCGTGTCGGCGGAGCTTGCCATGCGAGGATTGCCACTGCGGAACAGTGCGAGCCGATGATGTTCGCAGTCGTGGCTCTACCGTCGTCCCTCCATTCAATTGCCCGGATAACGTTAGCGATGCACTACCATTCAATCACGCACACGCCAAAGCGACGGTCTTGTGCCGAAAATGTCCGGAGACGACGATGAAAATCATGGTGATATTGGCATGTGTAGTCCTCTCTTCTAATGCATTCGCCGAGTGCAGAACAAGTGCCACCGGGCGCACAGTCTGCGATAACGGGCAGAAAGCCGGCGGCTATGACCGCAACACCGGCACCGCCTGGAAGTCTGAGAAGGATTCGGACGGTGTAACCACAACCCAGACGAGCAAGGGCGGAGAAGCGAAGACCAAAAATGGCAAGGGCGTATACAAGAGCCCAAGCGGCAAGACATGCGTTAAGACCGCGAACAATCAGGGATGTAATTAAACAGATATTGCTACTCCTCGACCACCGAGATTTTCTCGGACGTCAAACGCGCGCATCCGGCTCGCGCATCGAGCCTGGTCGCTCCGTACGTCGCTCAGTTTGCAAGCGGGCGCGAGCAACTTATGACAATGCCGGGAGCGTCGATCGACTCGCATTGCGCAGTCCGTGTCGGACGCCCTGCGGATTGCGGTTCGACAAAAAGAAATATTTGGCGCTTCCAGTTCGGTGGGCGGGAATACTGCTTGTGTGGTCCATACTAGCGTCCGCGCAGGAAATGGAGCCGCGCAGCTATTCGGCCGTCCCGGTTGGAACGAACTTCGTGGTGGCGGGCTATGCTCGATCAACCGGCGACGTTTCGCTGGACCCGTCGCTGCCCATCACCGATCTTCAAGCCCGAATCAATACGTACTCACTGGGCTATTCTCACAGCTTTGGCGTCGCGGGACATGTCGCCAGCGCTGCTGTGTTGCTTCCTTATGCCAATGCGAACCTGACGGGGAATGTAGCAGGCGTGCCAGGCCAGGCCTGGCGTTCGGGGCTAGGCGATGTACGGTTCCGGCTTGCCGCGAATCTGCTGGGTGGTCCCGCGCTCACGCCAGAGGAATTTGCCCAGCGTAGCCCGAGCACCATACTGGGCGCCAGCCTGAGCATGGTGGCGCCGACCGGTCAATATCAGCCAGCCCGTATCATTAATGTGGGTTCGAACCGATGGGCGTTTAAACCTGAGCTCGGATTGTCTCAGCCAGTCGGCAACTGGTTTGTAGAAGGCGCCGCTGGGGTGTGGGTGTTCACCGACAATACAGACTTTTTTGGTGGCAAGCGACGAAGTCAGGCTCCGCTGGCCGTGTTCCAATGGCATGGAGGCTACACGTGGCGGCCCGGACTGTGGATTGCCGCAGACATTACGTATCTCACGGGCGGCCGGACAAGCATCAACGGCGCCCAGAACGCGGATCTGCAAAGCAGTACTCGCTATGGGATCACGTTGTCGGTTCCTCTTGCTGCACAATGGTCAACCAAACTCGCATGGTCGCGTGGGTTAACGACACGCATCGGCGGAAATTTCCAGACCATCGCGGTCGCGCTCCAATACCGCTGGTTCAATCGCTGACTGAACGTGGAAACACGTGTGCTCGCCACTATTTCGCGCCACGGCCGGCGGCTTCCCGGCTTGCCGGCGGCAGATCCACCTCGAGCTTGCCTCCGATGTCGATCAGGCGCTGGAAATCAGGGGACGCATGATGATCCGTCCCGGGGCAGCGACAACAGTCAACCGCCTTGTGCGGCAGCAAAAAACTCGTGTGGAGTTCATTTAGATAGGCTTCACGTCCATCTCCGCCGATTGGGCGAACGACACGTCTATTGCGTAGATCGTCGACCCGGCGTGCGCGACGCACTCATGGCTTTGGCTTGTCGAGATGAAACCTTGTCAGATTAGAAGCTCACGCGGTGCTCGCCTGATCAATATTCTGTTGCCGTCGCTGGGGCTTTCGATATTGGGTATCCACCGCGAGTTCTTTTCCTTGCTGGCCGCCTATTCGGAGCTGCTCATTTCATTGCTGGGCTTGTATTGCGCTGGCGCCGTGTTCTTGAACACCTACTTTGGCAGGGTGCTGCTGCCGCTGGGTAAACCTTTTGGTTTCATCCAGAAAGGGGCTGGGGGTCAGCGAAAAGGCGCGTTGCAAGCGGCGGACCTCCTCGACCTTAAAAAGATCGCCTGAGGCGTGACGCTGCTCGACAGTCATCAGCCTCCAGTACCGGCTCGCAGTAGGAGAGTCGTCGGCGCTTGATCGGTTGGAAGCGCCCCACGAGTCATGTCATGAAAGGCGTCGGTTCGCGCCTGACTACCGCTACCACGGAGGAGTTATGAACGAGCTTAACGGCTACGACTACGAAGATTTGAAACCGGGGATGAGCGCTACGTTTGCGAAGACCATCACCGAGGCGGACGTCGTGCTGTTCGCCGCGGTCTCTGGCGATAACAACGCGATGCACATCAAGGAAGAGTTTGCGCAGACCACCCGGTTCAAGGGCAGAATCGCGCACGGCATGTTGACCGCGAGCGTCATCTCAGCGGCCATCGCCGGCAGGTTGCCCGGGCCGGGAACCCTGAGCCAGACCCTTCGCTTTAAGGCGCCGGTGAAGCCCGGCGATACCGTCCACGCCACCGTGACGGTGGTTGCATTGTTGCCTGAGAAGAGGCGCGTGTCACTGACCACCATCTGTCGCGTGCTCAACAAGGTGGTGATTGAAGGGGACGCGGTGGTCATGCCTACCTCGAGGCAAACCGCGAGACCTGAGGGCGGAAGCGATAGCTCAGAAGACCGAACTCTAGCCAATGCCATAGCAGCCTAAGTGGATATCACCCTCCCCCTGGGTGTCAATTCGCGAGACAAAATGAAATATCAGGACACCGCCAAGACGACGCTGCTGCCGATGTCATCAACGAAGTATGAGCGGACCGTGCTTCCGATTGGAGAGGCGCGAACGTTCAGCCGGCACTCGGTCATCCTGTAGTAGGCGGTGCCGGAAGGTGCCATGCTGCTGGTTGTTTGAGAGTAAGCGCTAAAACGAGCACACCTATCTTTGTCGGCTTCTAAGAGCGACGATTGCGTCCGCAACCCACATTGCGGACGCAAGCCATGAGCGACGATGAGTTTGACTTTCTGCCACTTCGAGTCATTCGAGAGTGCTCCAACGGCAAACGACGATACGACCCTGACGGGAAGCGCCGACTGATTGAGGCGTGCTTGCGACCAGGAGCGTCAATCGCTGGGCTCGCACTTAGGGCTCAGGTGAACGCAAACCAGCTTCACAAGTGGATAAGGCTACATGAGAGAGCAAACTCTGCTCGTGCAGCACGAAATACGGTCGAGCCGTCAGCGGCGGCCTTCATCCCGGTCCTAGCTATTGAACAGGGCTCTGCGCCGCCGGCGTCTAGTCACAAGCAATCAGCGACTGCGTCGCGACCAACGGCGCGCCTGTCAGCGCATCTCCCGAACGGGGTAACCGTCGAACTTGAGTGCTCACGGCATGATGCGACACTCGTCGCGGCGTTGATCGCCGCGCTGGGAGAGCATTGATGTTCCGCCTTGATTCCGACCTTCGCGTTTATTTGCATCGCGAACCGATTGACTTTAGGGCGGGAATCAATAGCCTCACGGCGCTGGTCGAGCAGTCGATGCAGCTCGACCCCTTCGCTCGCGCCGTGTTCGCTTTCCATAATCGGAAACGCAACCGCGTCAAGCTGTTGTTATACGAACGCTCGGGCTTCTGGCTGATGTTGAAACGCCTCGAGGCAGACCATTTCGCGTGGCCATCCCGGAAGCAGCCCGTGATCGAGTTGACGACCGAACAACTGCACTGGCTTTTAGACGGCATCGACATCGACGCGGTACGACGTCATCCGGCCCGGCAGTACCATCATACGAGTTGATGCGGCGCGCCTTCTCCAGGCGACGTTCCCGATAGCTGTTACAAATTTCCGTAAACCCATCGAGCGTTGCATTTCGCTACTGTGGGTACCATGGATGAACGCGAATTCTCCCAATTGCCTGTCGGAAGACGTCCCAATACGTCAACTGCGCGAGTCCCAGACCTTGCACGGCAGCGGTTCGCGCCGCTTCGACACTGGTCGTGGTGAAACAAGCATCCACGCGCTTGCGGATCAATGCTCCGTCGACGACAAGCGGCCACCGTCGCACCGCACTCAGTCGGATGCAGGCGTGATTGTCCAGATCGGCAACCGTCGAGGGTCGCCCGTGTTTCTTCAGATAGGCCGGCGCGGCGCAAACGAGGCGAGGATTGGGAGCGATCTTCTTCGCCACCAGCTCGGAGTCCTCCAAGGGCGCAATCCGCAAGGCCACGTCGAGGCCCTGCCCGACGATATCGACCTGACGATCCGAAAGATCGAGGTCGATGCGAAGCTCCGGATTGGCTTCGAGCAAACTCGCAAGCATGGGCAGCACGACCGATTGTCCGAACCCGCTTGGAGCCGTCAGACGAAGCACGCCCGACGCCTTTCCCGGCAACGGGCTAAGCTCGGCGCGCGCGCCGGATTCCGCATCCACCATCGCCGTAGCGAACGGGACGAACGCTTCGCCTTCGGCAGTCAGCGTGAGCGACCGGGTCGTGCGATGAAAAAGACGCACGCCGAGATCTTCTTCCAGCGCGGCGATGCGTCGCGACACCTGCATGGGAACGACGTCGAGCTGGCGCGCCGCAGCGGAAAGACTGCCCGCCGACGCGACGGCGAGGAAGGTTTGAACGTCTGGAAGGAACATGGTTTATATCCGATAAAGTTACGGCGGCTTCACCATTCGATGTCTGTTTTCCTGCCCTCCCAACGCCTAGGATGAAGTCACTTTCCTTCCTTGACGAGACGCGAAATGAACGACTTCACCTCGCAGATCCTTTCCCCGTACGACGGCAACGGCATTGCGGTGCGCAACCGCATCGCAGTCGCCCCGATGACGCGCATCACGGCTACCGAATACGGCCATCCGACACAGACGATGTTCGACTACTACGGTCGGTTCGCGAAAGGCGGCTTCGGTCTTGTAACGACAGAAGGTATCTATACCGACAAGGCGTTTTCGCAAGGATACCGTTTTCAGCCTAGCCTGGCCGATGACGAACAGGCGCGCGCATGGGCAGCCTTCAATCGCGACATGCACGCACATGGCGCAAGCGTGTTCGCGCAACTGATTCACGCAGGCGCGCTGAGTCAGGGCAATGTTTATCGCAAGCACACGGTGGCGCCATCGGCCGTTCGGCCCAAAGGCGAACAGATGGCGTTCTATTACGGCGATGGACCGTATCCCGAGCCCAGACAGATGACGGATGCCGAGATCGATGAAGCGATCAGCGGCTTCGTGCAGGCGGCACAGCGCGCGGTGAATATCGGGCGATTCAGCGGTGTGGAAATTCACGGCGCGAACGGCTATCTGCTCGACCAGTTTCTGGGCGCACAAACGAATCTCAGAAACGACCGTTGGGGTGGCAGCACGAGAGCGCGAGTACAACTGCTCGTCGATGTCATGAAGTTGGTGCGGCTCGGCGTCGGCGATGCAGTGCCGGTCGGCATCCGCATCTCACAGGGCAAGGTCAACGACTTCGCGTCGAAGTGGCCCGGCCGCGAGGCGGACGCCGAAGTGATCTTCGGCACGCTCGCCGACGCAGGCGTGAACTTCATCCACGTGACCGAGCACGAAGCGTGGCAGCCCGCATTCGAAGGCACACGCGACAGCCTCATCGCGCTAGCGCGTCGCTGCGCGCCGAACGCGACGATCATCGCGAACGGCGGCTTGCATACGGCCGAGCGTATCGCCGGTGCGCTCGGGTCCGGCGCGGACATCGTGACGGTCGGACGCGGCGCGCTCGCCAATCCCGATCTGCCGATGATGCTCGCGAGCGGGCGCGAACCGAGGCAGTTCAATAGCTCGATACTGCAACCCATCGCCAGCATCAAGGACGACGAGTTGGCGATGCAGTTCTCCGCCTGAACGCGGTTGTAAGCGCGGGCGCGTATCCTCAGTCTTCGACACGCGCCTGCTGCGTGTCCACATTCGAGCGCCGCCAGTGCGCCGGCGTCATGTCGAAGTGCTGACTGAACGCGCGCCTGAAGGCCGCCACGGATTGATAGCCGACGGTCTCGGCCACCACTTCGGTCGATACGCCTGGCCTCTTCAACTCATTTGCCGCCAGCGCCATTCGGATGCTGGTCAGCAGATCGATGGGTGAACGTCCCACCTTGTTCTGAAAATGACGGATCAATGTTGCGCGCGACATGCTGCATAGACTCGCCAGTTCCGGCAGGGTCCAGTCGCGCGCCGGCTCGTTGAAGATCGCGGCGAGCGCCGGCGACAGACGCGAATGTCCCGCGACCGTCAGCAGACCGGCGGGCGCTTCGTCGGACTCTGCGCTCGCACGCAACGCCAGCGCGAAAAGCGCCGCCGACAGCGCGTTCATCATCGCGTAGCCGCCGAGATTGTCGGCGATCGATTCCGTGCGCATCAACGCGACGAGACCATTCAATTGTTCCAGCGCCGCGCCCTGTCCGCTGCCCTTCGCTGTCGACGTACGGACGACGAGCCGCGCCGGCAGATATGCACGAACGAAGCGGTCATGCGGCGGCGCCAGGACGATCCGTCCGCACAGCATGTCCAGACGCTCGCCGGCGCCCTTGTTTTCGCTGATGATCAGGTTCAGCGCCGCGCGTTGCCGGGCAGGTTTCGGCCGCGCCCCGCTGCCATCGCGAAGCGTATGCGCCGAACCGTGCGTGAGCATCACGATGTCCCCGGCGCGCAGATGTTGCGGCCTGCCGCCGCCGGGCGTCTCCAGCACGGCCGATCCGCCGAGAACCATGTGGTACGGCATCTCGCCCGCGTCTGAATCGGCGTAAATGACTTCCCACGGCGCGCCGTACGAACAACGAAGTTCGAGCTGGCCGCGCACGGTCATCATGCCGAGCAGGCGGCTCAGCCAATCGATCGACATCGACATGCTTACCTCGAATGAAACGATGAGACTTTTGAGCATGATATTGAGAATTTAGCGACTCAACAAGCTCATCCGGCGACCCTAAAGTGGAGGCTCCCAACCACCGCCGAATGAGGTCCACCATGAGTCGCATCTCCATTCCCGCCGTCGCCAACGCTACGGGCGACACCGCCGACGTCTACGCACGCGTTCGCAAGATTGCGGGCGGCAGCGTGCCGAATCTGTTCGCGGCGCTCGGCCATCTCGCGCCCGCGACGCTGAACGCCGCGCTCGACGCCGAAGGCGCGCTGGCCGCCAGCAGCCTGAGCAAGCAGGATCTGGAAACCATCAAGCTGCTCATCAGCGAGCAGACGGGTTGCGACTACTGCGTAGCCGCGCACGTGATGCTCGGCAAGATGACCGGTCTGACGCCGGAAGCGCTCAGGCAGATTCGCGCCGGCCAGCTGACCGGTGATCTCAAGCGCGATGCGCTGATCCGCTTCGTGCGGCTTTTGCAGACGACGCGCGGCACGATCGGCGCTGACGAACTCGCCGCCATCCGCGCGGCAGGTTATCGCGATTCGCAACTGGCGGAGATATCGCTGGCGATTGCCATGACGATCTTCACCAACACGTTCAACCGCATCAACGACACCGACGTCGATTTTCCGCCCGTCGAGTAATGCAGACACTCGCGAGCGGATTCGTCCGCTCCACATCGATTCATCCGTTAGCTGATTGGGAGAAGGTCATGTCTCAGATCGAACAGTTCGATACGTTGATTCTAGGTAGTGGTCAGGGCGGCAAGCTTCTGGCGTGGCATCTGGCGCGCTCGGGGCAGCGCGTCGCCGTGGTCGAGCGGCAGTGGGTAGGCGGCTCGTGTCCCGCCGTCGCGTGTCTGCCGAGCAAGAATGAAATCTGGAGTGCGCGCGTGGCGCATCTGACGCGGCATGCCGCCAATTTCGGCGTAGCGACGGGACCCGTCGCCGTGGATATGGCGAAGGTTCGCGATCGCAAGCGCGGCATGGTCGAACGGGAAGCCGCGTTTCACGTACAGGCGTATGCATCGAGCCGCGCCGAGCTGATCATGGGCGTCGGACGGTTCGTCGGACCGAAGACCATCGAGGTGCAGCTCAATGACGGCGGCACCCGCACGCTCGGCGGCGATCAGGTGGTGGTCAACGTCGGCACGCATGCCGCGATTCCGGATGTGCCAGGCCTGGCGTCGGCCGATCCGTTGACGCACATCGGCGCGCTGGATCTCGATCGCGCGCCATCGCATCTGATCGTGATGGGCGGCGGCTATATCGGCGTCGAGATGGCGCAGGCGTATCGGCGCTTCGGCAGCCGCGTGACGATCATCGAGCGCGGTGCACGACTGATGTCCCGCGAAGACGCGGACATCGGCGACGAAATGCTGCGCATACTTCGCGCGGAAGAGATCGACGTCGTGCTGGACGCGCAGACGATCCGCGTCGAGGGGCACTCGGGCACGCAGGTGCGCGTCGTCGTGCGCACGCCTTCGGGCGAGCAGACCATCGAGGGCAGCGACATTCTGGTCGCAGCCGGGCGCATTCCGAACACCGCCGATATCGGCCTGGAGCGTGCAGGCATCGAGTTGGACGAGCGCGGCTATATCCGCGTGAACGATCGGTTGCAAACGTCGGCGCGCGATGTGTGGGCGATCGGCGAGGTCGCGGGAAGCCCGCAATTCACGCATGTTTCCGTCGATGACTTCCGGATCGTGCGCGACAACATGGCGGGCGGACACCGCAGCACCGGCGATCGGCTGATTCCATACACGCTGTTCACCGATCCGCCGCTCGCGCGCGTCGGCCTGAGCGAAACCGATGCGCGGCGCGAGGGCATCGCCGCGCGCGTCGCGACGCTACCGATGAGCAGTGTGCTGCGAACCGAAGCGACCGACGAAACGCAGGGCTTCATGAAGGTGCTCGTCGGCGCGGAAGACGACCGCATTCTCGGCTTCACGATGATCGGCTCGGAAGCGGGAGAAGTGCTGGCCGCGGTGCAGACGGCGATGATCGCAGAACTTCCGTATCCGAAGCTCCGAGATGCCGTGATTTCCCATTTGACGATTGCAGAAGGTCTCGGGCCATTGCTGTCCAGGTTGCCTGAGCGCGCCGTGTAGTAGTGGCACGCGGTAGCTCGGGAGTCCGAGCTACCGCGCCCGTGCGGAGCCGTTCGTCGTCTAGACTGCTTCTATGGCGCAGAGCCCGTGGCACCCACTTGACGGGTGAGATTCGTCGCTGCATCGCGCAGATGATACGGTCGCAGGGCTCACAATCGACTCTGTTAGTCCATGTGTACGAGCGGTCCAACGGAGGACGTCATGTCTGCGACCGAACCCTGGATATGTCCGACGTGCGCAAATCGCGTCACCACACCGTTCTGCCCGATGTGCGGCGAGAGCCCGCTCCGGCCTTCCGACCTTACCCTGCGCGGGATCGGAGCGAAGGTCCTGCACGCGGTAACGACCATCGACGGGCGCCTGCTCCGCACGATCTGGATTTTGCTGCGTCATCCCGGCGAGCTGACGGTCGCGCATTTGAACGGAAAGCGGATGCCTTATGTGCCGCCGTTCCAACTGTTTCTCAGCGCCAACGCGTTTTTCTTCGCGATGCAGTCGCTGACCGACACCCAGGTCTTCGGCTCGACGCTGCAGTCCCATCTTTATCTTCAGGACCGGAGTCCGCTCGCGCGGTCGCTGGTGGCCGAACGCGTCGCGAAACTACGGACGGACCTGCCTCAGTACACGTCCATTTTCGATCGTGCGGCCGTGCTCAATGCCAAGTCACTCATTATTCTCATGGTGATTCCGTTCACGCTGTTGTTGTGGACGACCTTCCTCCGCGCGCGCAAGCCATTCGTCACATTGTCTTTTTCTCGCTCCATCTCTATGCGTTCTTGCTGTTGCTGTTCTCGCTCGCGCTCGGCGTCGCGGCCATCGAGGTCCGTCTCGGCGGCCTCGGACTCGGTTCACCCGTCGTCGACAACCTTCTTTCGATCATCAATCTGAGCCTCTGTGGCGGTTATGTGTTCCTGGCGTTGTTGCCAGTCTTCGGCTCTCACGGTGTGACAAGGCTCGTTAAAGCGGCAACTTTGGCGCTGACGGCTGGCCTCATCGTTCTAGGCTACCGATTCGCAATCTTTCTAATCACGCTATACACGGCGTAATCACGGAACATCTTGTGCAAAGCACGGAGCACGCTGCGCCCGGACGGCGTAAAGTGATGTCCGCGAGGCCTGGGTCTCGACGGCGCCACCAAGCCGGCGAACCGCACGAGCGTTCCGCGAATCCAGCATCGCGATCCGAGCCCTCCGCATCACACAAACAACCCAGGAGACAGTCATGGCTGACCCAAAGAATCCCTTCGAAGATCTGACCAGGATGCTCGAACAGTTCAAGGTGCCCGGCGTCGACATGTCGGCACTGGTCGAATCGCGCAAGAAGGACATCGAGGCTATCGTCGAAGCGAACAAGACCGCGTACGAGTCCATGCACCAACTCGCCCGGAAGCAGACCGACATGCTCACGCGCGCGATGCAGGACATTCAGGAAGCGGCGAAAACCGGCATCAGCGATCCGGGCAAGCAAAACGAATTCGTACGCAATGCCTGCGTGAAAGCGCTCGAAGACATCAAGGATCTCGCGGAAATCGCACGCAAGTCGCAGGCCGACACGATGGCGAACATCACGCAGCGCGCCAACGAACACGTAGACGAAATAAAGAAGATGCTGCAGCGAAAATAGCGCGGTTTCGTCCAGTCGGAATGCTGCACTTCGGCGCGCCCTGTCTGATGACAAGGCGCGCGGCGTGCTTTTGACGATGACCCCAGGGAGACAACATGGCCTCGCCGTTCAACATGCCGGAAGAGTTCGTCCGGGGGTTTTTCAAATCCGGGCAGACGCTGCTGGAAGCCTATATGGGCGTGGCCGGCAACACGACCGACGCGCGTTCGGAGTCCGGTAGGACATTGCCCGCGCTGGCGCTCGCGCAGGCTCAGGCGCATTACTGGCAGCAGCAGATGGCGCTCTATGCGGGCATGATGGCGAGCGCGACCGGCCAGAAGCCAGAGCCCGCCATTCAGCCAGAGCGCGGCGACCGCCGCTTCAAGTCGGATTCCTGGCACGACAATCCGTGGTACAGCCTCCTCAAGCAGACTTATCTGCTCAATTCGAAGCTGCTCAACGATATGGTCGAAGCCGCGGATATCAACGCGAAGGAGAAGCACAAGCTGCGTTTCTACGCGCGCCAGTTCATCGACTCGATGAGTCCGGTCAATTTCGCTGTCACCAATCCGGAGGCGATGCAAACCGCGATCGAGACGCAGGGCAAGAGCATGCGCACGGGGTTCGCGAACCTGCTCGAAGACCTCAGGCGCGGACGCATATCCATCACGGATGAAAGCGCCTTTGAAGTCGGGCGCAATGTGGCGGTCTCGAAGGGATCGGTGGTATTCGAGAACGAACTGTTTCAACTGATCCAGTACGCGCCGCTCACGGAGAAGGTTGCCGAGCGGCCGCTCGTCATCGTGCCGCCATGCATCAACAAGTTCTATATCCTCGACCTGCAGCCGGCGAATTCGTTCGTGCGCTTCGCGTGCGAACAGGGGCAGACTGTGTTCCTCGTGTCGTGGCGAAACCCCGACAGGGACCTGGGCCACATCACCTGGGACGACTACATCGAGAGCGGTGCGATCAAAGCGATCGAAGTGGGCCAGGCGATCAGCCGCGCCGACAAGGTCAATGCGGTCGGCTGGTGCGTCGGCGGAACGATTCTGTCGTCGGCGCTGGCGGTACTGCGCGCGCGCGGCGAAGATCCGGTCGCGAGCCTCACGCTGCTCACGACGATGCTCGATTTCAGCGATCCCGGCGACCTGGGCGTATTCATCGACGAGGCGGGCGTCACGCAGCGCGAGCAGACCATCGGGCGCGGCGGCATTTATTCGGGCGGCGAACTGGGCTTCGTGTTCCAGACGCTGCGTGCGAACGACCTGATCTGGCCGTATGTCGTCGACAACTACCTCAAGGGCGGCGCGCCGCAGGCGTTCGACCTGCTCTACTGGAATGCCGACGGCACCAACCTGCCCGGGCCGATGTACGCCTGGTATCTGCGCAACATGTATCTCGAGAACAATCTTTGCCAGCCGGGGCGGCTCACCATGTGCGGCACGCCGGTGGATCTCGCGCGCATCGACATGCCGAGCTATATCTTCGGGACGCAGGAGGATCACATCGTTCCGTGGAAGGGCGCGTACCAGTCGACGCGTCTCCTGGGCGGCGAGACGCAGTTCGTGCTCGGCGCGAGCGGACATATCGCGGGCGTGATCAATCCTGCATCGAGGAACAAGCGCTCCTACTGGATCGACGGCAAGCTCGGCGACGAACCAGAAGCGTGGCTCGAATCGGCCACTTCGCAGCCGGGAAGCTGGTGGACGCACTGGAGCAAGTGGCTGCAAACGTACGCGGGCGAGCAGGTCGCCGCGCCGAAGAAACTGGGCAGCGCGAAGTTCGCGCCGATCGAGCCCGCGCCGGGACGTTATGTTGCGAAGCATCCACCGGAGGCAACGGTCGCCTGAGCATTCATGACCATGCCGAAAGCCGGGTCAGGATCCAGGGGTCGCGTCCGTCTCGCTGGCCCGCGCCAGGGCTTGCGTATCGATATATTCCCGGATGTTCGCGAGCTTGCCATTTCTAACGGTAATGGCGAAGACCCAATCGTCCTTGAACGTCTTATTCGTCGCTTTGATTTTGCCCGTAGCGACGCCGATGACCAGAACCCGGTCTCCCTACGCGACGAATTCGGGGGGCGCCAGGTATGTCATTTCCACCTCGTTCGAAGCCTTCTGAAGCACTTTCGCCAATCCCGCGTGCCCGCGGTGCGTGCCAGCCAGCGGCCAGTCCTCGCCCGGAATGATCCACTCGATATCTTCGGCAGCCAACGCCAGCAGACCTTGCTCGTCGCCGCGACCGATTGCTGCAAAAAAATCCTTCACGATCCGGACATTCTCTCCAGTGCTCATCGAGTTCTCTCCATTTCATCAGTCGAACTTGACCAGGTCCTTGAAGATCAGTTGACCCCAGCTGTTTCCGCGCCCCTGCACGAGCAGTCCACCTTCCGAAAGTCCGCCAAGTTCGATCGGCGAGAAACCGAGATCTTCCGCAAGCGCTCCAATCTCCGCTGCGGCGCCGTCATTGTCGCTCGCCAGGAACACGACTCGCTTCCCACCATGTACGGACGGGTCTTACGCGAGGACCGCGGCGGCCAGATGATTGAAGCCCTGACCAGCCTTCCGCCAGCGAAAGCCTGCGCGACGAACCTGGACGAAGCTTGTCCTCCCAGTTCCTCGGGGGACACGCCGTATGCATTGGTCACATCGACGATGGTCTTCCCGTGCCAGCTCGGCAACGCCTTCGTGACATCCTGGTGCGACTCGAAACGTCAGCCAAGAAGACAATGTCCGCCTCGACCGCTTCAGCCAGTTTCGTTGGAACGATCGTGGGTCCGATGGCGGCGGCAGCGGAGGCAAAGCTTTCCGGGTCGCGAGTGGTCGCGACGCATACTTCGATGCCGCTTCGGGCAAACGCCTTGGCAAGCGCCTGGCCAATCTTGCCGAAACCAATAATTGCGTAGCTCATTTAATCTCCTTGGTTTGCAACGCCCTGCGAGCCGCGAGTATCGAATGGAGTGACCGGCAGGGCGCAGCGCGTCAGAGTTGCGCAAGGCCGCCGTCGACGGCGACCTCGCTGGCGGTCATGAAGCTGCTGTCCGGCGACGCGAGAAAGGCGGCCACCGCTCCGATCTCTGCCGGATCGGCCATCCGCTGGAGCGGCGTCATCGCGGCGAAAGCCTTCTGGCCTTCCTCGCCCAGCGCCTCCTTCGCGAGTTCGGTGGCCGTCGCCCCGGGCGACAGCACATTTACGCGGATGCCGGTGCCCTTCAGGTCCTCCGCCCAGGTCCGAGCGAGGTTGCGCACTGCGGCCTTGCTCGCGCTATAGGCGCTCATTCCCGGGGCGCCCGTGGTGCCGGCGCTCGATCCGGTCAGGATGATCGAACCGCCCTCGCCCATTAGCGGCAGCGCCTGTTGGACCGTGAAGATCGAACCCTTCACATTGGTGTCGAACGTTTCGTCAATGTGCCCGGCGGTGATCTCGCCTAGCCGAAGCTGGCTTCCCGCCCCGGCATTGGCGAAGACGATGTCGAGGGTTCCGCGCTCGGCCTTCACCGCCGCATAGAGTCGATCGAGGTCGGCCGGATCCGAGACCGAGCCCTTCACCGCGCGGGCATTGGGCCCAAGGTCAGCCAAAGCGGCGTCGAGCGCGTCCTGCCGGCGGCCGAAGATGAAGACGAAGGCGCCTTCCTCGATGAAGCGCTTTGCCGTGGCGCGGCCGATGCCGGTGGCGCCGCCGGTGATCACAGCGGTCTTTCCATTCAGTCTGTTCATGTCGTGCTTCCTTCGAAACAAAAGTGACAAACACCATTCTGAGACTCTTGTTTCATGAAGCCAATTGACTGAATATCTATAAATGCCATCTACTTTTTAGATATCTGTGCTCGACAACGTCACCATCAATCAGCTTCGGGCCTTCGTCGCCGTGTGCGACCAGGGAAGCTTTTCCGGGGCTGCACGGGAACTGAGGCGTGCACAGTCGGCGATCAGTCACGCGATCAACGCGCTCGAGAGCGCCTTTGATGTGGTGCCGTTCGAGCGCAATACTCGGAAAGCGACGCTCTCGGCCGCGGGCCGCAGCCTCTTGCCCGATGCTCGCGGGGTGATCTCACGCACCGAGGAAATGAAGATGCGCGCGGCGTCGATCGCCGAGGCCGGGGCCCCATAGGTCTCGATAGCCGTGGATACCTATTTTGCGCGTGCGCATTTGATCGAATGCCTGCGTACCCTGCAGGCCGACTTTCCAACGGTTGCAATCAATCTGCGCATGACGACGATGCAAGGCGGCGAGCGTCTGGTTCTCGAAGGCACGTGCGCGTTGGCAGTGACGATCACCGACGTGCCGGAGTTGAGCCCAGGCACCATAGAAAGGCAGCATTTATGTGAGGCGCGAATGGTGACCGTCTGCGCGCCATCGCATCCGCTAGCCGCAACCGCGGGGCCCATCCCGCGGGAGGAATTTGGCCGGCACATCCAGCTCGTCGTAACCGACAATCAGCCCGATGCAGAAAAGACACAACAGGGCCAGCGAACGCCAATGGCGAGTGAATGACCTCGGCGCGAAACACGATCTGCTAAAGGGAAGCTTGTGCTGGGGGCACATGCCGCATCACATCGTCGCGGAAGACCTCGTGAATGGAAGCCTTGTCGAACTTCAACGGCGCGCATGGCACATGCGCCCCCTCACCTTCGTGGTCTCGCAGCGGCGCGGGTACTCGTTTTCCGAATGCGAGACACGGCTGGTCGAGCTCCTTGGCGATCCTCGGCGCTTGCCGAAAGATGCCAGCCAGCGCTCCGTCTCCCCCAAAACCAAAAAAGCCCGAAGGCCTGCGACGCGCAAGCGACGGTCTTAAACCCCGAAACCAGCGAATCGTGCGTTGGATGGCACGGACTTGTCCTGATCCGTCGGGGGATTAACCCGCAGAGATTGCTGTGATCCACACGGAGAGCTAGAGTTGTGGTTAACTATATGAATCATGAACACGGCCTCCTTCCACGCTAATGCCGACCTACGGCTTCCGCGCTATCAGCTGATCCGCGACGACCTCGTGCGTCGAATCGCCAATGGGGAATGGACGCCCGAGCAGGCGCTACCGACCGAGGCCGACCTTTGCGAGGCCTATGTCGTCTCGATCGGTACGCTACGGAAAGCCATCGAATTGCTCGTAGCAGAAGGCGTCGTCACGCGCACGCAAGGGAAAGGAACATTTGTGCGTCGACCGCGGTTCGATTCATCCCTCTTTCGCTTCTTTCGGTTCAAATCGGCGGAAGGCCAAGCAGTCCAGCCGATCGGCAGAGTTTTGAAGCGTGAGATCGTGAAGCCGAACAAGGCGATTCGCGATGCGCTCCAAATGGAGCCGACCGAAAAGAGCATTCACCTGTCCCGAGTGCGTCTCATCGATTCGAAACCGGTTCTCCGCGAGGAAATCTGGCTCTCCCGACCCCGCTTCGATGCGTTGGCGACACTTCCGCTCGACGATTTCGGGAACCTCATGTACCCCCTCTACGAGCGGGCTTGCCGGCAGATAGTGGCATCGGCTACTGAAACCCTGACCGTCGAACAGGCCAATCAAGAGGATGCGGCGACACTTCACGTTGACGTCGGCAGCCCCGTTATTATGGTCAATCGAGTGGCGCTGGACTTCGCCGGAACACCGATTGAATGGCGCACAACGCGAGGCGCCGCGACAGGGTTCCAATATCAAGTAGAAATCCGGTAACCCTCCCTCTCTAGCCCGCCCGTGCGCGGACTCCTTGACAGACAACTTTCTCCCGGCTTTACGCGCAACCCGCGCGTGCCTTTTTGCGCCCCGACCGACTTATGTTCGCGCTCCGGCTGCTCCCTGCATCGTTCGGGTAACACCTCATAGTTCGCCCGTGTCATCCAGAGATATAAAGATATATATGTTTATATCTTGTGTCGGATGCCACTGCCCGTCTCCACGAGGGACCGGTGTCGCAGGCGACATTTCTGGGGGGTACATGGATTCGATTCCGATTTCTGAACAGCATGTGATGAGAAAAATGGCGTGGCGACTCATGCCGCTGCTCATCGTGATGTTCCTCATCGCGTTCATCGACCGGCAAAATGTCGGATTCGCAAAGCTTGAAATGGTGCAAGCATTGGGGATGACCGAGGCGGCCTACGGTTTTGGCGCATCACTGTTTTTCATCGGTTATCTGCTGTTCGAAGTGCCGAGCACTTTGGCGCTCCACCGCTTTGGAGCGCGTACATGGCTGGCGCGAATCATGATTACGTGGGGCATCATCACTGTCTTGCTCGCCTTTACGAAGTCGCTGCCCCTGTTTTACTTTTACAGGTTCGCGCTCGGAGTAGCTGAGGCAGGCTTCTATCCTGGCGTGATCTACTACCTCACGCAATGGTTCCCGCAGAGCTATCGAACGCGCGTGCTTGGGTTCTTCACCCTGGGTAGCGCACTGGCAAACATGCTGGGGTCGCTTGTCGGTGGCCTGCTGCTTTCGCTCGGCGGCACGTGGGATTTGCAGGGCTGGCAGTGGGTGTTCATCGCAACCGGCATTCCGGCCATCCTCATCGCCTTTGTCGCGCTGAAGTATCTTCCGAACTCGGTTCAAGTCGCGCCATTCCTCTCGCAGGCGGAGAAGGAAATTGTACTGGCGGCTTTTCAAAGGGAGGCGCCTACCGAGGCGAAGGCGTCGCATCCCTGGGCTGCATTCATCGACCCCAAGGTTCTCATGTTCGCTGCAACCTACATGCTGATGTCGACGTCACTCTATGGAGTGACCTACTGGATGCCTACACTGGTGAAAAGCTATGGCGTCTCGTCGACGGTCAACGGACTGCTCAACATGATTCCGTGGGCACTGGCAGCCTTGCTCCTGCTGTGGCTGCCGGGCAAGCTCAAACGAGAGCGCGTTGTCCTCCGAGCGATGACCGTCGTTGCGGGCGTTGGAGTCGTTTGCTTCGCCTCGAGCCTGATATTGCCAACCGTTTCCCTTCGCTTCATTGCACTGTGCCTCGGCGGGGCGTGTATTCCTTTGCTGTATCCGTGCTTCTGGCGCTTCCGCCGCGCTTCTTCTCGGGTGCTCGAGCCGCAGCGAGTGTTGCGGCCATCAACTGCATCGGAAATCTCGGAGGTTCCTTCGGTCAAAACCTCATGCCCTATGTCGGCAAGATCAGCGAGAGCCACACTGCGCCGATGCTTGTTCCTACCGCATGTCTTTTAGTGCTCGCGATCGGAACAGCCATCGCACGGTCGGTCGGCGCACGGCGGCAGGCAGCAGTGATCACCGCGCACGCGGACCTGAGTCAACCGTAGAGCTCTTTCGGTCTAGATCAGTGACGCATCTTGACCAGGCCGACACACCGAAGCGGCTCGTTTCGACCAGCCGCACGAGCCGCGCGACGATCTCGTGTACGGTTGTCCCCGGTCCGAAGATCTCTGCCACGCCCATGTTCCGTAGAGAAAGCGCGTCTTTATCGGGGTTGCGCGTGGCATATCTCATGGCGTCTACGCTGCGGCAGACGCAGCGGATCGCGGGCGCATAGGTGCCAGTTCGATTGCTATCCTTGCAATACACGATCTTTGACTTCGCTGGGTGCATCGTCAGGCCTACTCCCATCTTCGGTACAGCACCGCAGGCTCACGCCTGCGTTCGTGACACACAAAAGAACGACTGCTTTCGCCCCGTGGCCTCTGCCAGCACCCGCAACCGCTGTTCGATGACGGGGTCGATGCGCACCGCCACCACCCGCAACTTGTTCTCTGCTGATCTTCTCATCTGTTCGCTCCTGTCAGCCGACGACGCGGCTAGCGCGCTTTTCGATCGTAGACCACCACCCGTCCGCGCCATCCGGTCATTATCTAAGGGCGACCTTTCACTCTCGCCGTTTTGCCAGCCACTGCCTTTCGAGCGGCTCGCCTGGCAGGCGGACTGACTTCGGCGGCGGGTACGCGGCGCGTAGGCGGCCGCGCCGCGGTGCGCAGCGACTTCAACTGCTCCTGAAGTGACTGATGCGCCGCTTCGAGCGCGGCGAGCTTGCCCTGAAGCACCCCGTTCTGATGGCGCGTGTCGCCCTGCTGCGTCTGCAGCGCTTCGACGGTGCGACGATGCTCGGCCTCTCGCTTTTCCGCCCGCTTGGCCACCTCGGCCAGTTCCTTCTGAGCCTTGGCCGTGGCGCTGCGTTCCCGATCGATCTCCAGGAGCGCCCGCTTTTCCGATGCGCGTAAGCGCTCCTCAGCACGGCTGGCCGTCTCGCGCGGCTTCTCCAGATCCCGCGAGAAAATATCACGTACTTTTTCCAATTCCCGCTCGCGTGCGACGGCCTCCTCGCCGAGACGCTTGATCTGCGCCTCGAGCGCTTTGCGCGTGGCAG
Organism: Caballeronia sp. INML3B; assembly: GCF_023631305.1. NCBI lineage: Bacteria > Pseudomonadati > Pseudomonadota > Betaproteobacteria > Burkholderiales > Burkholderiaceae > Caballeronia > Caballeronia sp. INML3B. The sequence goes on along the minus strand of NZ_JALQDI010000050.1, from coordinate 23,172 downwards.
CCTCTTCGGCCTGCTGCCACTCCAACTCGCGGCGACGATACGGCGAGCGCGCGAGCCGATCTGCTTGAGAAGGCGTCCGCGCATTGGCTCAGGCACAGCGCCGGCTCGCACATGGCCGACCGCAAGGTAGATCTGCGCACGGTGCGCGACAACCTCGGACATGCCTCGCTGACAACGACTAGCATTTACTTGCACGTCGACGACGATCGGCGCCATCAGGAGACCGAAGAGAAGCATCGCGTAGACTGGTGAAACTAAGCGAGGTCACCCAACACATCCCGACGGCGCACCCTGCCGATTCCGATTCGCCAACCGCCACTCTCTCATGAAAGTCCCTGTGCCCAAACCCCAGATCTCTGCAGAGCTCGTTGCGATGCCAGGGGTATGCAAACATAGACGATTAGTTGCATCCAGGGACCGGCGAAACTTGCCTGTCCGACCACGGTAAGTCCGTTAAGCGTCAGCGGCAATGCACACTTTCGGCCATGGAGGGACATTCGTATGCGATCGTACCGAGACACCGAGACGGCTGGTCCCTCCCTGATATCGGCCATTTCATTCGACCTTGAAACGCATAGGATCGGGCAGTTGCGCGGTCTCACTATCAGGTAGCGTCAACTGGATAGTCCCGGCCACGCACCTCGGCCAGCGAAGCAGCGACGCGCCGCAGATGCTGACATAAACTTATCCAGGCAGACAAACTGTTCGCTAAGGCGGAGCAACGTGTGCCTTGCTGCCGCGTCTAACAAGGCGCGCTCGCAAAAACGGCTGCCTCGCGGCGAGGTTGAGGGCGCAGACCGCTATCCAATTTCCAGCAGTGCCCGCGAACTCTCATGCAATCAAAACAGATGGGTTACTAAATCGCCCACACTGTTCAGCGGAACAGTTTGTTCCAGCACCACGCGTTTGGCGGCCTCCCTATCCTTCAGATGCTCCGGGACGAACGGGATTGGATATTCTGTCGGCGTTTCCCCCTGAAGCGCTTCGGCCATGAGCTTGCAGATTTGCGTACCCCGCGATCAGATCGAGATAGAGGAATTGTCCCGCAGGATTCACTTCAAAGCAACAATGGTCCCCATCGGCCAATTCTCTTAAGTCAATTGCTGCATATCGAAGCCCAGCCCGCCGACAGAACTCGAAAAGCCTATCGATCAACGGCTGCGGAAGAACAGTCTCGCTGCAAGAAATCCGAGTATCAATCCGAACATCCCACTTGTATCGGTTCTTGCTAATATCGAAAGCGACGGCAGTAACAGATCAATCTATAAGTGTAACGCGAATATCGCGTTGTCCAGGCGACGGGTATGGAAGACGATCCGATCAATCACCCAGTCGTCATATATATTCGTAAATTGTTTTATCCGGCTATGGTTCGTGCTTCCGGTCGAAAATTCATAATTACGGATGAAGTCGGTTTCACCACACGGCCAGCAAAGGACGCTCTCGGCGTTTCCGTGACTGACTGTCCAAGTCCACGTCCGGTCATCTGGCCACAGCCTGAAATCAGTGATTGATAGATGATCTGGGGTAACGAAGCAATTGCGGCTGAGCGGCGAAGCAGGGACGATTGAAGCTGGCCGAAGACCGAGATCGGCTTAGGATGCGTATCCCATCTTGAAGAGGGCGGCCTTGTCGTCCTTTCCGAATGCGAACTCCATATTGGCAAAGATGCCGTGAGCAGGTTTCAGGACGTACTGTACGCCGAGGCCCGCGCTCGGCAACCGCTTGGCCGAATACATACAGCCGACACGGTTCGCGCCGTACAGGCACGCCACACCAGCAAAAGCGCGGCGGCCCAGCGCACGGCCAGGCGACGGGCGCTCCTCGACCGCAAAGGAGGGATGTAAGTGCCGGCGAACTCGCCCATCGTGTACACATTACGACCTCAAATAGCTGGCGAGTGATTGACTGTCCTTCGCTAGTCGGTCATAGACGTTGCCCAAGCTAGGCGGGATGCGAGACACATAAAATCGTTCGTCATCGCCCAGATATTTGGTCGCGTCCAGGCCCATCTTGTCATTCAATCCGCGCTTGTCTCCCGAAGGATCGAGCTTAGAACCCAGACCGTGCTGGATGATGACCAGATCGCGAGAAGCCTGAAAACGGGTTGCGATTGCCCATTCGATTTGCTCGCTGTCGTTGATATCGATGTCTTCATCGACGACAGTCACCATTTTGATGTCGTAATGGCAGCCAAATGCACAGGCGATAACGTTTTTTGCTTCGCCATACTGCTTCTTTATTATTTTCACGATCAAATGAAAACGTCCGAGCCCTCCCGACGTGAGGCGAACATCCAGCACATTAGGAAAATTGAGCTGCATTCGCTCCAGAATGGACGACTCCCGGGGGATTCCGCCGATAATGACGTTCTCGATCCCGGAGGGATTGTTGACGCGATAAATCGGATTGCGGCGGTGGGTGATGCAGGTAATCCTGATGTAGGGAAGCAGGTCCTGACCGGTGTAGTATTTTGGAAATTCTCCAAATGGGCCTTCCAATACGCGTTTATGTGGAATGATGAACCCCTCGATCGCTATCTCGGCGTCCGCAGGAATATGGACATCGTTGGTGTATGATTTTACGACATCGATCGGACGCTGCTTGAGTGCGCCTGCAATGGTCAGTTCGCACACGTCGCGCGGCGCAATGGCCTGCGAAGCCAATTCGACCACCGGATCGTGGCCGATGGTAACGGTAACCGGCAATTCCTTATCCAGCTTTTCCGCGGCCTGATAATAAGCGAACAGATCGCGCGGGAGCATCAGGATGCTCAGCCTGTCAGGCCCTTGCACTTGAAGACGGTTTATCGAGAGGTTTTGCTTGCCTGTTTCCAGATTCAGTCCATGCACGAGGCCGCTGGTGATGTAAGGGCCACCATCGCGTTCGTGGCAGGTAATGATGGGCAGGATCCTTTTTAAATCGATATCCTTGTCGTGCGTTACTTCGTGGACAGCAGCCGAATCCTGCTCGACCACATTCCACTCCAATGGGGCTTTCAATGCCCTCTGAAAGGCGGGCAGGATCTGATCGATGGGAAGCTCGAGCAACTCAGCCACCCATTGCCGCTGCCCAAGCAATCCTCCGGCAATCGGTACCTCATGTCCTCCGGGTCGCGAAAAAAAGCAGGCCTGCTTCCCTTCGAAATGCTCGATATATCGAAGAACATCATATTCGAGCGCGATATTGTCTTCGAGGCAGATCAAACGCTTGGTGCGGTCAAGGAATTCCAGCCAGTCACGAAGATTGTTTATTTTGCTCATTCTGAATTCCATTGCGTGAGTTGACATTCAGGCAATCCAGGAAATGATCTGAATTGATGTCTTTTCCTCTTGGCTCTTTTGGCTGGCTGGGTGCATCCGAGAGCGCGCGTATATCAATGCCCAGGAAAACGCCATAACCGGCCGTATATGAAATCGCCAGAAGAGAAGAATCGGATATATCCAAGCCCCTTGCTTTTAGACACGCCAGGGGTTCGTCCAGTAACTGCTGGCGAAAGGCTCCATCCTGGTTCGCCTCTTCGACGATGGCTGCAATCTTTTCGGTCAATCCGTCCATGAGTGTTCGATCCTTGGTTGAGTCCAGAGGTCTTTATCCACGCAGCGCGCCGGCGCTCACCCCGATAGCCTTTGAACCATAGACGGCGTGTCTTCAGTATTCAAGGGGCCGACTATCTGCTCACCCAGGCAAGGCGGCACATCAGCATAAAAGACGATTTGCGCAAGGTCTGATTGCGGATCGCTCACTAGAGATCCGGTATCTGTCTTGTCCGAGGCGAACTCGGCAGCCACCTCGGCAAGTCCAGACCACCGAGTCAACACGGCATGCGAAAGGCATTACGCGGCGCGCCTGCCCCCAAAAACGGTCAGTCATGCATCCCGGATCCCACAGGCCAGGAGACCAGAAGGATCGTGGGCGCGAACGAGGGTGTTGTATCGAGCGAGGCCGCGCCGTTTGGCGGGGTCAAAGAGTCAGGCTACGGGCGGGAAGGCTCGCGTTATGACCTCGACGACTACGCGACGCTCAAGAACGGTTGCGAGGGTGGGCTAGCCGGTCCTCCCAGACAGGAAAGAAATGACTGTTGTACTCTGGAACCGGTCGTTTGGATGGCGCCCATCCCGACCGTCCGTAGTGGGTCGTCATGACTCGTTCGCCGTGCCGAGGAGCGGAAGTTCGACCGCAACCCATTGCAACGACAGCGAAGCCGTACGCTGGAGCCGCGCCGCCGATGGCCGATGAGCGTCGGCTAAGGCGCGAGATGCGTGCGCAAGACTGGGAGCAACTCCAGAAAGATTGATATGTAATTTAAGCTAGGACCACTACAGAACAATGGTTAGCTTAGGTTTATGTAAAATTATAGATCGACTGCTTTGTTCATCAACACGCGCAGCACAGTTACTTCGTCGGTGACCGGGCCTGCTCTGACGATCTGCGCGCTGCCATCGGACCGAAGACACGCAGGGTCATGCCGGCCTGCGTTGCGATGCACCCGTTGGCGCGTCATACGCCTTCGTGGACTGCTCGGGCGCGATAGGTGCTACTGCGCCTTCTGGCGATGTCATCGCTACCGATCTCGACTTCGCCGACTAATCTGCTGGAAGCGGCGCATGTCGGCGTGGTGCACGGCAGCGCGTTCGGCGTGGAGAACCATGTGCGGATCGCGTATGCTGGTCCGATGCCCACGCTGCGCGACGCGTGCCGGCGCATCGAGACCGCGTGTGCGGCGTTCACACCCGCTGTCGCCGCGGTCCGAAGCGCCGAAGCACCAGACGCCATGCCCGCGACACGTGTGCCGTGTCGCGGGTTTTTCTTTTTATCGGATGGCCTTCCATGCTCTATCTCATGGAAGACGCTACCCCCGAGCCGGCGCAATTCGGCGCCCTTCCCGCGCTGTTCGCCCGGACTTTGAATGCCGAACTCCGCTGCGAGGGCGTGCATTTCGACGAACAGCGGTTTCCCGATGCGCATCGGCACGTCACAGCAGATGGGCGGTTAGTCGCGAGCGGTCTGATCTGGCGCACGCGCACGGGCCTGCCCGACACTGCCGAACCATGCCATGAGATTTTTGCGTTGGCGCGCACGCGCGATATCGTGCTGCTCGTGCAATCGTTCGACGCGTTTCCTACGCAATGCACCGAAGACGTGGAGATGTTGCGCGTCGTTCATGAAGCCGATAGCGCACAGCTCGTCGAAGATGGTTCGGGCGTGGTATTGCAAGCGCATCGGGATCGCTATGGAAGATGGCGATCCACGGAAGACGCCGCATCGCGCGCGAGCGGGCCGTCCATGACGATTGCGCTGATAGGCCGGGAGTGCGACCAGCATCAGCAATACCCCGCGACGCTCGCCGCCCTCGGTGACGCCGCCGATGCGCTCGGCTTCGATCTCGACGTGCGCTTCATCGCGGCGCAGGACATCGACCGCGACAACACAGAAACTTTGCTAGCCGATGCACACGGCATTCTATTGCCGGGCGGCGCGGACATGGCGCGCGTGGCGGGACAGATCGAGGCCGCGCGTTTCGGCTGGCTGGCGTCGATTCCGGTTGTGGGTTTGTGTCTCGGCATGCAGTCAATGGCGACGGCCATCGCGCGGCTCGCGTTGAAGAGCGATGAGATCGGCATGAAGGAGGCGCAGGCCGATGCGCGCGTCGCCAGCTTCGAGCCGATTCCTGTCGGCGAGGATAGCGCGTTGTTGCATCGCTCAGGCTTGCGGCCAATAAGCCTCGTGCCGGGATCGCGTATCGCGGCCATGCTCGGCGCGCAGGCGAGCATTCTCTGCAACCATCGCTACAGGCTCAATCCGGTGCTCGAAGCGCCGCTCGCGTCGCTCGGCGTGACCGTCAGCGCGCACGACGAGAGCGGCTCGATCGCCGTTGCCATCGAGGCCGATAAGCATCCGTTCTTTGCGGGCATGCAAGGGTATCCCGAACTTTCGTCGCGTGATGGCGCGCCGCATCCGTTGCTGATCGGGTTTCTAAAAGCGGCGGCGCGCCGTTCAAAAGCGTATGCGCCCGCTTCGCAAGCGGGCGGTTACCCAAAAGCTCAAACTTAGCTGATCGCCGACGCGAACAACGCGGCATCGACATCCCCGCCCGATGCCACGCAGTAATTCGCTCTTGTGTGGCCCGTGACATACTTCGCCACTAGCCATCTTTTGTCACACGCATGCGCATCGATCCCTACAGTCTCGAGCTCTTCATCTCGGTCGTCGAAGAAGGATCGATCGCACGCGCCGCGAACCGCAGTCACATTGCGCCCTCGGCGTTGAGCAGGCGCATCGCGGATCTGGAAGCGGCCATCGGGGTCGCGCTCTTGATTCGCTCGCCTTCGGGCGTGCAACTGACCGAGGCGGGGCAGCATGCCTATGCGAGCGCGCGCTCCATTCACGGCCAGCTCGAAGGCATGGCGCGCGAAGTGCGGTCGATGAGCGGCCAGATCGCGGGCGTCGTGCGTCTCTATGCGAATGCCTCGGCGATCGTGGGCTTTTTACCCGAACGCCTGACGCTGTTCAAGACGCGCTATCCGCTCGTCGAGATCGCGTTGACGGAACAAATCAGCGATGAAGTGATTCGCGCCTGTCTCGACGATCGCGCGGACGTGGGCATATCGGCGAGCACAAAGGTGCATGCCGGCCTCGACTCGTGGCACTTCGCCGAGGACCCGCTGATGGTCGTCCTGCCGCCCGGTCACGAGCTCGCGCAGGCAGAGGCCTTGAGCTTCCTCGAAGTGACGCGCTTTCCGCTCGTCGCGTTGCAGGCGGGCGGATCGCTCGATCAGACGTTGAAGGAGCACGCCGATGCCGCACGCGTGCCGCTCAACGTGACCGTCACCGTCAACAGCTTCGACGCGCAATGCCGTATGGTCGAGGCGGGACTCGGCATCGGCATCGTGCCGACGAGCGCGGCCTCTGCGTTCGCGGGCTCGCGCAACTTTGTGCGTGTTCCGCTGCGCGAGAGCTGGGGACGCGGCCGCCGGCTACAGGTGCATGCGCCGCGAAAGTCTTCGCGCCTGAAAGCTGTGCAGGCGCTCATCGATACGCTCGTCGAATTCGAGGGTTAATACGGACGTCGCGTCTCGCGACGCCCCCTGTGCCGAACGAGCACTTGGTGCAGGCGCGCGCGTGCGGCTAGATTGGCATCGGAGGAGAATGCGATGGCCAATCTTGATCCAAGCGGGCGAATCTTGTTTCTTTGCGCAGACCCGGCGAGGGTCGAACGGCAACTCGCGGGCGAAGACCTGACGCTCGACGAAGCAGGCGCGCTGCGCGACGACGTATCCACCGACGAAATCACGCCGATCAATGTGCTCACGCGTTTCGACGAGCGTCTCGGCCAATGTCCGTATGTTGGCTTTCATGCGGGTGGACGCAACCCGATTGGCATCGATGACGTGCGTTCGGGCGGATTTCAGGTCACCGTGGCGGGCACGCGTTACGGCAAGGGTTCATCGCGCGAGCATAGCCCGCTCGCCGAATATCACGCAGGGATTCGCCTCGTGATTGCGCGCAGCTTCGAGCGAATCTATCGGCAGAACGCGGACAATCTCGGGCTTTTCACGTCTTCGGACTTCGGATTGATCGAGCGCATCCGGCGCGGCGAGGCGATCGATATCGACGAACTCGTCGCGGATCGCGATCCGTTGGCGGCGGCGATCCTGAAGAGCGGCGGCTTGCTGCGCTATGGAAAGCTGCGCATGCAACGAGTGAGCGTCGGCGAACCATCGAACGACGATACGCCGCGCACGCTCGTCGAAAAGATTCTCGCGCGCCATGCCTTGACGACCGATGTGACGAGCGCGTCGCTGGAACCGGGCAACGGCATTTTCGTGCGCGCCGACTGGCGTTTCATCCACGAGTACTACACCGGCATGGCCGCGCACATGCTGCACGCGACGTTCGGACGCCCGCTCACGCTGCACGACTCGCAAAGCATGCTCGCGTTCGAGGATCATCTTTCGTATTCGCATCGCAGCGACCTGCATGTGCGTAACGGCCTGCTGCCGAACGTGCGCGAATTGTCCGAGGCACATCGCGCTTTCGCGCTCGATTACGATGTGCGCAATCACGGCTATCTGAACGAAGCGAACAGCGCTATCGACGAAGGCTCGGAAGGCATCTCGCACGCCATGATGGCCGAGCGGTACGCGTTGCCTGGACAGGTCGTCGTCGGAACGGATTCGCATACGCCGCATAGCGGCGCGCTGGGCTGCGTCGCGTTCGGCGTCGGCACGACGGACATGGCGAACGCGTTCGTCACCGGCGCGGTGCGCATGACCGTGCCGCAATCGTTGCGTATCGAACTGCATGGCCCGATTCCCCCGGGCGTGACGGCGAAGGACATCGTGCTTCACCTGCTTGCCGATGCGCGCATCCGCGCGGGCGCGGGTGTCGGCAAGGTGTTCGAATTCGCGGGCATGGCCATCGCGAGCCTGTCCACGGACGAGCGCACGACGCTCACCAACATGACCGCCGAACTCGGCGGCTTCACCGGCATCGTCGCACCCGACGATGAAACCGTGCGCTTCCTGAAGGAACGTCGCGGCATCGATTTCACGGTCGAGCCGTGGATGAAGAGCGATGAACGCGCCCGCTACGCCGATGTCATCGCGATCGATTGCGCGCGTCTCTCGCCGATGCTCGCCGCACCGGGCGATCCGGGCAACGGCGTCGCGCTTGCCGCACTCGATGACCGGCCATGCGTCGATATCGCTTACGGCGGTTCATGCACGGCGGGCAAGCGCGAGGACTTCGATCACTATCACGACGTGCTCGCGTGGGCGGCAAAGCGCGGCCTGCGTGTGCCCGATAATGTGAAGCTCTATTTGCAGTTCGGCACGCAGGACGTGCGCGACTATTGCGTCGCGCAAGGCTACGTCGATGCGTTCGAGCGCGTCGGCGCGATTCTGCTTCAGCCCTCGTGCGGCGCGTGCGCGAACTGCGGGCCGGGTTCATCGACACAGGCAACGCAAGTCACCATCAGCGCGATCAATCGAAATTTTCCGGGCCGGTCCGGGCCGGGGAAGGTGTGGCTCGCAAGCCCGCCGACGGTCGCGGCGAGCGCGCTTCTGGGCCGCATCGCATCGTTCGCGGAGTTGCAGCAGCGCTTCACGAAGTGAGCACGATCGAGCCGCCAACGATGCGGCATCAAAATACATACAGGAGACGACAATGGCCATCATGCAGGGCACCTCGGGTCTGCACGACGCCGCCGGGCACGCGCTATCGGATGCGCCCGCAATCGCGGACACAGCGGGCATCTCGGCGCGCATCGACCGGCTTCCCGCGACGCGCGCGGTGTGGAAGCTCGTCTTTCTCTTGAGCCTCGGCTTCTTTTTCGAGCTCTACGATCTGCTCTTCACCGGCTATATCGCGCCGGGTCTCGTGAAGAGCGGCATCCTGAGCGCGACTACCGCGGGCCTCTTCGGCACGACGGGCGTTGCGAGCTTCATAGCGGCGTTGTTCTGCGGGCTTTTCATCGGCACGATCGCTTGCGGCTTTCTAGCGGACCGCTATGGACGTCGCGCGATCTTCACGTATTCGCTGCTCTGGTACGTCGCCGCGAACACCGTGATGGCGTTTCAGGACACGGCGCTCTGGCTCAATTTCTGGCGCTTCGTGTCGGGGCTGGGCATCGGCGTGGAACTCGTGACCATCGGGACTTACCTGTCCGAGCTTGCGCCGAAGCATCTGCGCGGCAGGGCGTTCGCGGTGTGCCAGGCGGTCGGCTTTTCAGCCGTGCCGGTCGTCGCGTTTCTTTCGTATCTGCTCGTGCCGCACGAGCCGTTCGGCCTCGACGGGTGGCGCTGGGTCGCATTGGCCGGAGGCGTGAGCGCGCTCTTCGTGTGGTATTTCCGGCGCAATCTTCCGGAAAGCCCCCGCTGGCTTGCAAGCAAGGGAAGAATCGACGAAGCCGATAAAGTCCTGCGCCGCCTCGAAGACAACGTCTCGCTCCAGTTCGGAAAGCCCTTGCCCGAGCCGGGCCCGTCCGACCCGATCGCGAGGAAGGCAGGCTTCGCGGACATGTGGAAGCCGCCATATCGCAAGCGCACGCTGATGCTGATCGTCTTTCATATCTTCCAGACGGTCGGCTTCTACGGATTCGCGAACTGGGTACCGACCTTGCTCGTCAGGCAGGGCGTGACGGTTACATCGAGCCTGCTCTATACGACTGTGATCGGGCTCGCCGCGCCTATCGGACCCTTGCTCGGATACTGGATCGCCGATCGCTTCGAGCGCAAGCATGTGATCGTGTTCATGGCGGGCGTGAACATCGTCGCGGGCCTGCTGTTCAGTCAGGCATCAGCGGCGGTGATGATCGTCACGCTCGGCGTGTTGCTCACCCTCGCGGGAAATATCATCTCCTTTACCTATCACACGTATCAGCAGGAGCTCTATCCGACGACAATCCGCGCCCGCGCCGTCGGCTTCGTGTATTCGTGGAGCAGGCTATCGGCGGTGTTCAGTTCGTTCGTGATCGCGTTCGTGCTCAAGGAAGCGGGCGTGACCGGCGTGTTCGGCTTCATCGCGGGCGCGATGCTGCTCGTGATGCTGTCCATCGGATTGATGGGGCCGCGCACGCTCGGAAGATCGCTCGAAAGCATCTCGCACTGAGTGCGTCTCGCGTGCGTCAGGCGCCGCAGGCGTGAATTGGCAACTGCAGCTCGCCGAAGGTCACACTGGATTCGACGTCCATATGGCATGCGTAAAGCTAGACCATGGATGCGCCCGGCATCCTTGGCGGGCGGCGCTCGCCCGTCGCACCGGTTGCCAGTCACTGCCCCTTACGCTGATAACCGGCCTTCAACGCATCGACCACAAGCTCCACCGCTCGCTCGAAGTCGCTGGTCAATCCGGGAAAGCTCGTTTCGGGTCTGGATGCTCTCGCAAAGGCCCACGCGTTCAAGGCCACGATCGAACGCGTGGCTGACTGACGCCCGAATCATTAACCCAAATCTCCGTGCATTCGGGTTTGCCTATGCGCCGCAGCGTAGCCGGCCGCGACGCATCAGCAAGAACTTCGCGCTTGGCGAGGATCGACTCGGACCGCGCGGCTCACTCGACTTGAAACACCGCGACCGCCTGACGCAACGTTTCGGCCTGCTCGGCGAGCGATTGCGCGGCGGCTGACGCCTGTTCGACAAGCGCCGCGTTCTGCTGCGTGACCTCATCCATCTGCGCGACGGCTACGTTCACCTGATCGATGCCCATGCGCTGCTCGCCGGATGCCGCCGCCACCTCGCTCATGATGGCCGTCACACGACTCACGGACGCGACCAGCCCTTCGATCGTGCCGCCCGCATGCTCGACGAGCGCCGAGCCGTTCGACACGCGCGCGTTCGAATCGTCGATGAGCGTCTTGATCTCCTTGGCGGCCACGGCGCTGCGTTGCGCGAGTGCGCGCACTTCGCCGGCGACGACCGCGAAGCCGCGGCCCTGATCGCCCGCGCGCGCGGCCTCGACTGCCGCATTGAGCGCGAGGATATTGGTCTGAAACGCGATGCCTTCGATCACGCCGATGATGTCGGCCATGTGCGACGAAGCCTGCGCGATGCTCCGCATGGTCGCGACCACATTATTGACCGTGTCGCCGCCCTGAGTCGCGTCGCCGCAAGCTTTCGTCGCGGCGTGCGTGCCCTCGGCGGCGTTGTCGGCATTCTTCGCGACGGTGCTCGCGAGTTCTTCCATGCTCGCCGCCGTTTCCTCGAGCGATGCGGCCTGCGACTCCGTGCGCTTCGACAGATCGACGGTGCCTTGCGCGATCTCGCTGGCCGCTTCGGCGATCGCCACGCTCGATGACTGAATGCCGAGAACGATCGTGTTCAGACGCGCGCGCATCGTTTCGAGCGAGACCATCAGGCTGTCGGGGCTGCGGCCGTCGACGGCGATCCCATCGCGCAGATTGCCTTGCGCGATGCGCGCGGCGAGTGCCATCGCTTCGCCCGGTTCGCCGCCGAGCGCGCGCGTGAGACCGCGCGTGATGACGAGCGCGGCCACGATGCCGGTGAGCACGGCTGCCGCGCCGAGCGCGAGCATGATCGCCTTGGCGCGGGCGTAGGCGGCGTCGGCGTCGCGGTTGGCGACATCGTTCTGTTCATCCTGCAGCGCGATCATGTCCTTCGTGGTGCTCATCCAGTCGCGCTGCACGGGTCGCAACTCGTCGATCAGCACACGAATCGCGGCCTGTTGCTCGCGCGCTTCGGCAAGCGAGATCGCCTTTTCGATGATCGGCGCTGCGGCCGCTTCGTTCGCGCGCAGCTTGTCGAAAACGGCGCGCTCGCTTGCAGAGGTGTGGTCGCTTTCCCTGAAGCGCGTGCCGAGTGCGTCGTAGGCCTGCGCATAGCCTTGCGCCTGCGTGCGGATGCGTGCTTTCTCCGTCTCGACTGCGGCGGTATCTGTCAGGAGCGCGATGTTGCGCAGCGCGATCATCCGGTCGCTCACCGACAGGCTCAGCGCGTGTGCGAGCTTCGCTTCCGCATTGTTGACTTCGACGACTTCATCGAAGCGGGCCTGGATTTGCGACATGCTGACGAGACCGAAGGCGAGCACCGCGAACAACATCGACAGCACGATGCCGAAGCCCAGGCCCAGTTTGGTGACTACCTTCATGGTTGTGATTCTCCGTAGACAGATGCGAAAGGGTTTCCCCAATGGGAAAGCCGTTGCTTTCATGCTGTTTACGGACTGCCTTCGCTTTACTTTATGGTACTTTCGCGGCTTTTCGGCATGCCTTCCGCGGACGCGTTGGCTCACAAGCGACCCTTCGCCCTTCTACCGATGCGACCTCTCCTTCACCGCGTGAAGTGTCAGGACACTGTTGCCGGCGATACCTGTGACGCCCAGCGCGATCAAGGCTCCCGTCGGTCCAAGTATTGTCGCAAAGAGGCCCGCTAGCAGCGTTCCGAGCGGCCAGCATCCGATACCGACAGTGACCAGACCGAACACACGACTGCGCATGACGCCGGGCACGGACTCGATCACGATAGTCGTCTGGTGTATGTTGTAGGCGGCGCTACCAAAGCCGCCGATGAAGAGAATGACGAGCAATGAAGCCAGCGAGCATCGGAAAGAACTTGCGAACCCAGCGATCGCAATAGCCAGGAAAAACACACTCGATCCGGCTATCAACCAGACAAAGGAACGCCCTCGCAGGCGAGTGCCTCCGATGATCGCGCCCGCGACAAAAGATCCCGCAGGCTCCGCCGACGAAAGCACGCCGATCATCGTGGCCGACAAGTCGAACGTGTCCCTTCCGAGCGGTGTCAGTAGAACGTTATAGCTATAGCCGCATAAGTTCGTGATTGTCGTCACGATCAAGAGCGCCATGATCGTTTTACTGTCGAGCGCGTATTGCCACGCTTCCCTGAGGTCCTCGCGGAACCGCGTCAGGGAGAGGCGCCCGGATGGCGCATGCACGGTCGAAAGTCGAAAGATGCACGCCGCGGCGCAAAGCGACGCCGTCGCGGAGAGAAAATAGGATGTCGCGACGCCGAGTGCTCCGTATATCAGGCCTCCAAGCAGAGGCCCAATGCATCGCGTCGCGAAGTTGGTCATGCTGTCGATAGCGACCGCGCGAGAGGCCATCGCCGAACCTGCTGTCTCTGCGATCATGCGCCGACGCGCAGGCATCTCGGTGGCATAGACGACACCGCTCACGAGCGCGGCAGCGCAAAGGTGCCATGTCGACAGAACCCCGAGGAAAGACAAGATTCCTACTGTCGCCGACGAAGCGCTCGCCAGCAACAATCCGAGCAGCACTATTCTCTTGCGATCCATCGCATCGGCGACGACGCCCATGACCGCGCCGCTCAAAAGCAGCGGGAGACTTCGACACGCGGAGACCAGCGCGACTTCTACTGCCGAATTGGTCGCCTTGAAGGTGAACAGCGCCGCTGCAAGCATTTCCAGCCACATCATCGACGTTGAGACCGCTCCGGCCGTCCAGAGTGGTAAGAAACCTTTGGTGCGTATCACGCTTGTCGGGTGCATCGATTGCGTTACACCACATTCCTTCGCTGATGGAGAATGTTCATCTCAAGCGTTTTGATTGGAAGCGGTCAGGCAGCGGCCGCGCCTGTCGCGTTGGTCCGAGAGGTTCTGTTACGCGTTGTCGTGATCGCCAAACGGCGAGCGCCGCTGGGCTACGCAGCAGTGCATCGTACGATGATGCCGCCGGCGGAATCGAAATAGACGATGCCGCGCTGGCTTCGTCATGTCGATGGATCGCTCCTAACAAGGAAGCAGCCGTTCGCGAGCCTTTTCAATGCCAACATGACGAAGCGATCGGTCATCGTCACTTTCTTTTGAGCGCGGCGTCTCTGCGGGGCGACTCGGTACTGTTGCCCGACTCAGGTGAGACTTCCTGTTTCGACCGGTGTTGTGCAGGAGACTGTTCGGCCTCGCCGGAAGTTGGTTGACGCACTCCTTGGGCGGGATCACCGCCTGTGGCGGCGCCCGGTCCTGGCTGGTTGCCCAGCGAGCCACCACCGCTGGCTCCGCTGCCGGCATCGCCGAGCGGCTTATCGGTGCTGCCCGGTCCTTCCAGACGATCGCTGCTCATGACCATTCTCCTTCCTTTTTGGCCTCATTAATGCGCAATGGGCGTGCCACGGGCGGCGGCTGGGCTTGCCATGTCGACTGTGTCGCGAGAGCTGGCCCTCTAGGCAACAGAATCGATTGGCGTGCCGGCGCGCTGCGCGAGCCGTCGTGTCACGCGCGGAAAGAGCGTCTTCATGCGCCCGTAAGCCGTCCGAACAGCACAACGCGTTGCGGCTCATCGGAATCCTCTCCGATGAATAGCTCGGCGCGATACCCACATCTCAGTTCGTCGTCGTAAATTGGGGCTATCAGGCACCGGCTGATAACACCACGGCGTCATCCGCGTAACGCACCATGACCAGCCCTGCCTGGCGCATTTCCACGTCAAGCTCGTGCAGATACGGATTTGCCAACAGGGGGCTGACAACCGCCCCTTGTGGAATGCCGGAAGTCGGCGTCCAACGCGTCATGTCTTCCATGATGTCTTGCTTGAGAAAGTACAGGGGTAAGTGTGGAAACGAGTCCTTCCGCTCGACCTTACTCCGCAATGCCGCGAGCGCATTCTGTCGCGACTCGGTTGCCTCATGCGATAAAAACAACGGTTGCCACTCTTTCTTATTATCAAACGCTTTGATGGCGGCTACCACGAGTACTATTCGACCCTCGAGGGTTTTCGAATAGGGCCTCAAGTTCATATTCCTCGTGCCGTTATAGATCGAAGCGACAGCATCTCACCGCAAAACACGATCGTTCGAAACAATTCGACGGTCTTTGCGGCGGGACTGTATTTTCTTCGCTATGCACAGAGAAACCGATAACAAGGCTCGGTATGCCAGCGTCATCGAAGACCAATCGACAGTTGTTGAAGACTACGTGGCCTTTTTTGGCAGTCGTTGCCTCGCTGCTGGCTCTTGTCGCTACGAGCCTCTCGATTATGTCGTCCGTTCGCGCGTATATCGGTGGTGAGAGCACGTGGTCGAAAGGCCAGAAGGACGCAGTTTTATATCTCATCCGCTATGCGCAGACCGGCGATGAAGCTTCCTTTCGTCAGTATGAAAGCGCGATCGCCTACCCGCTTAATCTGAAGCGTGCCCGACTCGCGCTCGAAGGTGCCTATCCCGATCTCGGCTCGGCTCGAATGGCACTGCTCGAAAGCGGCGTCGACGCGGCTGACGTTAGCTCAGTCATCTGGGTCTTTCGGACCTTCCGCCGCGTCAGCTACTTCGAACACGCGGTGACATATTGGACACGCGGCGATGCGCTCGTTGATCAGCTCGTCTCGACCGCCCAAAAACTGCGCCTCGCCAAGCTCACTGGCGCGTCCGGCCAGGTCGAAGTGGAGCTTTTGACGGGCGAAATCTGGAACATCAATTCGGCGATTGCACCCATTTCGCGGGCATTCGCCGACGTGCTCGGCTCCGCATTCCGAAAAACAGCATTGTTACTGTTCGCCATCAACGTCGTGGTCGCGGCGCTCCTGGTCTCACTGTCCGTGTGGTACGCACGCCGCTTCATTACCGCGCGACTCGCCTCGGAGCACGCGTTGAGGCGAAGCGAGGCGCGCGCGAAAGCCACGCTGGGCTCGATCGGCGAGGCCGTCGTCTCCGTCGGGCCATCGGGCCTCGTTGAGTTCATTAACCCCGCCGCAGAGCGCCTCTTCTGTCGTGAAGCAGGCAGTTGCGTGAAGCACGAGTTGACTGCGCTTGTCTCCATCGCACGGGAATGGGACCGGCGGCCCGTTGACCCGATCGAACAGGCACTGCGCGGCACCGAGCCATGGGACCCGAGTACCGATCTCGTGCTGACTAACCGAGAAGGCACAGAGACCGTTGTGCAAGCGATCACGTCCGTCGTGCACGATACGTCCGACACGATCACGGGTGCCGTGCTGCTGTTGCGGAACATGACCCGTGAGCGCGAATACGTCTCGAATCTGTCGTGGCAGGCGTCGCACGATGGCTTGACGGGCTTGCTCAATCGTACCGAGTTCGAGCGACGTCTGTCCGCCTCGCTCGATGCGCAATCGGACGTCAAAAGCACACAGCGTCCCTGCATGCTGATGGTGCTCGACCTCGACCAGTTCAAGGTGGTAAATGACACGTACGGCCATGCGGCCGGCGACACGATGCTGCGCGAGGTGGCGGCACTCTTCAGGCAGTGTCTTCGCGAGGAGGATTCGGTCGCGCGCCTGGGCGGCGATGAGTTCGCCGCGCTCATGGCCGATTGTGACGAGCAAACTGCGACGGGCATTGCCGAGCGCCTACGACAGGAGGTCGCCGCGTTCCAGTGGTCGTGCGAAACACACACGTTGTCGACGAGCGTGAGCATCGGCTTGGTCGATTTGCGGGGGCTCGACATGGAAACGGCGATGCGCTTCGGCGATATCGCCTGCTATCTCGCCAAGGAGCGCGGGCGCGATCGCGTGCATCTGGCCGTGCGCGGCGACAAGGAACTCACTCGTCATGCGAGCGCCATGTCATGGTGCGGTCGCATCAAGGACGCGTTGGCGAACAATCGCTTCTGCCTCTACGCACAGGAGATCCGCGCGGTTCAGCGGGCGGACGGCATCGACGAGTCCGCGCAGCATCCGCGTCACGTAGAGGTGCTGCTGCGCATGGTCGGTGACGGCGGTAAGATCGTATCGCCCTTCTCCTTTCTACCCGCTGCCGAGCGGTACGGACTAATGTCCGCGATCGACCGCTGGGTTGTGCGCGCCGTGTTCACGACGCTCGCCAGGATAGGCAATCCCGAGGGCGTGCAATACGCGATCAATCTGTCGGGTGCCTCGATCGGCGACGAGCGCTTTCTCCAATTCCTGACCGAACAGTTCGAACTCAGCCCCATCGCCCCTGAGTCCATCTGCTTCGAAGTGACCGAAACCACCGCGATCGCCAATCTCGCAGCCGCCGCGCGTTTTATCCGCACGTTGAAGAAGCGCGGCTGCAAGTTTTCGCTCGATGACTTCGGCGCGGGCATGTCTTCGTTTGGCTATCTGAAGCACCTGCCGGTCGATTACATCAAGATCGACGGCGGATTCATCAAGGACATGCTCAAAGATGCCGTTAGCAAGGACATGGTGGCAGCGATCAACGACATCGGCCATTCGATGGGGCGTCTGACCATCGCGGAATACGTCGAGAACGAAGCGATCCTGCGCGCATTAAGCACGATGGGCGTGGATTTCGTTCAGGGGTTCCATGTGGGCCGACCGGCTCTTTGGGCGCAGAACGTTGAATTTCTTGCAATGACGTAGGAGGAGATGTTGGATCCCACTTTTCAGCGGGTTGGCGACTTGAAGGACATCGCCAGCTACCCAGCCTGGTTGGGCGACGTGCTGACCGAAACAAATCAGACCAAGCAGACCATCATCGGCCATCCCATCTTTGCCGCGATGCGCGAAGCAAGGCTGACGTCGCGGCAGGCCGAAGCATTTCTCGTCAACGGCTGGCCGGTTGTCGAGCAATTTCCGCAGTACATGGCGATGAATCTTCAGAAGCTGCGCTACGGGCATTCTCGCGGCGAGGATCTGGCGCGGCGCTATTTGACCCGCAACATCCGCGTCGAGCAAAACCACGCGGACTACTGGGTCGACTGGGCAGCCGCGCACGACGTCAATAAGCGCGCATTGATGAAAGGCGGCGGCCCTTCCCTCGCCTACGCACTTTCGCACTGGTGCTGGAAGAGCAGCAGCGGGGACCCGCTTGCCGCGAGCATCGCCGCAACCAACTTCGCAATCGAGGGCGTCACGGGCGAATGGTCGACGCTTGTTTGCAGCAGTGACACCTACGCGAACAGCTTCCCCACCTCGATGCGCCGCAAGGCCATGCGCTGGCTCAGTCTGCACGCGCACTATGACGACGCACATCCGTGGGAAGCGCTCGAGATCGTCGCGACACTGCTCGGCAACGCGCCCGGCGTTGACGAGGTACACGCGGTGAAGCGCAGCATCGAAATGAGCTACGAGTATTTCAAGGTAAGCCTCGACTGCTGTCTGTAGGTTTAGAGACTACCGGTTCACTTGCTTTCTTTTGTGCGTACTTCGCCTCGGGCCTGGTGGCTGAGGCGATGTGAACGCGCTCGCCTGTTACCGATTGAAATCTGAAACGAGAAGAGAAGAAATGATGCTGAAACACATTACATGCGCGGCCCTCGCAACAATGAGCATGGCGGGCGTGACGTGCGCGAACGCGCAGTCGGCGGGCGATATCCAGGTCAGTGCCGGCTGGATGCACTTCGCACCGCAGGATTCGAGTGGCCCCTTCAACGTCACCGCGCTCGGTCAGACGGTGACGAAACAAGGAGCAAGCGCGTCAGTAAGCGATGCAGATACATTCGGACTGACCCTTCAGTATTTCGTCACCGACCACATCGCGGTCGAAGCGGTGACGGGCGTACCGCCGAAGTTTCATCTCAACGGCGAAGGCACGCTCGGGCCGCTGGGCGAACTGGGTACGGCCCGCGAGTGGAGCCCGACGCTACTGCTCAAATACTATTTCCTCAGCGCGCAGAGCAAGTTCCGCCCTTATGTCGGCGCGGGCGCCTCGTATGTGTGGTTCTCGGACGTAAAGCTGAGCCAGCAAATGGCCAACGGTGCGTTCCTCTATTCGCCACAGACAGGCACGGCATTGACGGGGCCCACGAGCGTGCATATCAGCAACTCGTTCGCACCTGTTGTGAACGCTGGA
Organism: Caballeronia sp. INML3B; assembly: GCF_023631305.1. NCBI lineage: Bacteria > Pseudomonadati > Pseudomonadota > Betaproteobacteria > Burkholderiales > Burkholderiaceae > Caballeronia > Caballeronia sp. INML3B. The sequence continues at coordinate 3,952 of NZ_JALQDI010000050.1, read as the reverse complement.
CTTTCGTACAACTTCACCAAACACTGGTCGGCGGCATTCTCCGTGTCGTACATGTGGCTGTCCGCACGCGCAACACTCACGACGAATTCTGCCGTGGGGCAAGTCAAGAGCGAATCCAAGCTGAAATTGGATCCGATCGTGACGTTTTTATCGGTCGGCTACACGTTCTGAGTCTTCCAATGCAGGCCTATGGGCTATGTCAGCAATGTAGGGGCGAATACTCCGGTACAAAGTGGTGCGGGCGGGAGTGACTCGTAGAGGCCCCTCGGAAACTCAGCATCGGTTGGGCAACAGTCGGTAAATGAGCGGTGCAAACGTCCGGACGAGCCGGCGCGGCTAAAGATCGCCTGCACGAAACCGTTAACGCAATGGAGCCGTTTCAGGATATCGGATGCCGTTGCATTCAGCCTTGTCGAATCCAGCCGGGCTTGATGCTTTAGAACGACGCATCAGGTCACAGTTCGAAGGTCTACCAAATGAGCCTTGGTTCCTCACCGCCCAATCGGAGACGCATCCTGCTCTCTTGGGGATGCGAGATTGCGAAGCGCATATTTCGGCGCGTCAGTTTTTCTTCGCGCCCCCCCGTTGCCGCGCTCACTTTCTTCACGCTGACGTTGTGTGGCCTGCCGACCTTCGCCCAAGAAAACGTGCTGCGGGTGCTCGCGTGGCCGGGTTATGCCGACAACGACGTCGTGAAGAAGTTCGAAAGTCGCTTCAACGCGCGCGTCCAAGTGACCTTCGTAGACTCGGACGAAGCTTTGTCGGACAAGATGCACACAGGCGGCAAGCCGCCGTTCGACGTGCTGGCTGCCAACACCGCGGAGATACACCGCTATACGTTGGAGAATCTGCTCTCTCCGCTCAATCTGGGAGAGCTTCCCAACACGCAACGTCAATTGCCGCGGTTTCGCGCGGTCTCGTCGATCGACGGACTCACCGCGAACGGCAAGATCTACGCGATCCCGTTCACGTATTCGTCGATGGGACTGATCTACGATCGCAAGCAGATTCCCATTGCGCCTCGCTCCATGAAGGAGCTCTGGAACCCACGCTATCAGGGCAAGGTGCTCGACTTTAACAGCGCGCAACACAACTTTTCGTTCGCGGCGCTGGCACTCGGCTACCCGCATCCGTTCCAGCTCACCGACGGACAGATGCGAGAGATCGCGCGAAAACTGGTCGACTTGCGCCGTAACCTGCTCACCTATTACACCGTGCCCGAGGAAGCCACGGCGTACTTCATCCAGCACAAGGCCGCGCTCATGTTCGGCAATTACGGTACCCAGCAACTCGCCTTGCTGCGCAAGGCCGGTGCGGATGTGGGTTATGTCATTCCCGAAGAGGGTGCGCTCGCCTGGCTCGATTGCTGGGCCATGACCCAATCGGCCACGAACCGGCCGCTCGCGCTAGCCTGGATCAACTACATGCTCGAACCCGACGTGAGCGCCCTGCTCACCCAGCGACAGGGCCTGGCGAACACGTTGATCCTTCCACCTGAACACAGCAGCGACAGCGCTCATCTCATCTGGATCCAGCCCGTGGAAAACATCGAGGAGCGCGAGTCGCTCTGGAGCCGGATCGTGTCGGGCGACCGGCCGGAGCGCTTTCGATGATGCGGCCAGGACTGATGGTGAAGTTGTCGTTGCTGCTTGCTTTGATTGGCGTGCTGGCGTCGGGCTCGACCGGCTACTACGCGTATCGCGCCAATCGCACAATGCTGGCCGGCGAGGCGGGGCGCAATCTTCTCACTGCGACGGAGCTGCTTGGCCAGCGCTTCTCGGTTTCCATCGACGACATGGCTGCCGACGTGCTCGTGCTCGCCACCATGCCGTCCTCGGCGCTCATCGCACAATCGGCGAACGACCTGAAAACGAAGGAGGACCGGGCGCGGCTTGCACAGGTCTTCTCGAGCTTCATGCTCCATCATCCTGGGTATCTTCAGGCACGGCTCATTGCGCGCGATCGTTTCGGGCTGGAAAGAATACGATTCGATCGCGACGGACACGGCATCGTCGAGGTCCGGGAAGGCAACCTGCAGGAAAAAGGCCAGTTCGCGTACGTCTTCGACACCTTGGCATTGGCGCCCGGACGCGTCTATATCGGCCCGATCACCATCAATCGCGAACACGGCGCGCACTACGCCGAAGGCAGGCCCATCCTGCGCCTCGCCGCGCCCATCGCCACGCCCGCAGGCGTCGTCGTAGGCGTGGTGGTGCTCGACGTGGATCTCGCGGTCCTGCTCAAACTGCTGCGGACCGACTTGCCCGCCGACTATGAGGTGTATCTCGCCAACGAATGGGGCGACTTCCTCGTTCATCCCGATTCTTCGCAGTCGTTCGGCTTCGACAAAGGGCGCCGCGTGTTCATGCAGGACAGCTTCGCCGCGACAAAGCCGCTCTTCGAGCGCACGGCAAACAGCGTGCTGATCAACGGACTCGCCAACCCAGAGCAGGCGCACGACGAGGTGCTCGCATTCGTGAGGCGGCCGTTCGGCGCGTCGGCGGGCAATCGCTTCATCGTGCTCGGGCTCGGCAAGCCGCTCTCGGACGTGCTGTCCGGCGCCAATTTGCTCGGCGATCAGATCGTGCGAATGATCCTATTTTCGAGCTTGGCAGCGCTCCTGCTCGCCATCCTGTTTGCGCGCGCGCTGACGAGGCCGCTGCAGATACTCACCCATGCGGCCACGCATTTCTTTGCCGACAACGCGACCGAAGCATTGCCGCTCAAACGCACCGATGAGATCGGCATGCTCGCGCGCTGTTTCGACCACATGCGGCGCGAAATCAAATCCCAGGTGGATGCGCTTCACGACAAGCAGCATCAACTCGCGCATCTGGCCAATCACGACGTGCTCACGGGCCTGCCCAACCGCATGCTGTTCATGCAAAAGCTCGACACGGCAGTGCATGACGCGACCGCAAACGGCGAGAGGCTCGCCGTGCTGTTCGTCGATCTGGACCGCTTCAAGCAGATCAACGACCAGTTCGGTCATTCATTCGGCGACACCGTGCTCGTGGCCGTGGCGGGCCGTCTGCAACAAGTGCTTTCGAAGGGACATACGGTGGCGAGACTGGGCGGCGACGAATTCGTCGTTTTGGTGGAAGGCGCGTATTCCTCCGATTCGGCGGCGGATCTCGCTGCGGACATTGTGCTAGCACTCGATAGCGACCTTCCCGTGAGCGGGAGAAAGGTGGTCGTGGGCGCAAGTGTCGGTATCAGCGAGTTTCCACAAGACGGCATCTCCGCGCGCGATCTACTTCTCAATGCAGACACCGCGATGTATGTCGCGAAGTCGAAAGGGCGCGGATTCTGGCAACGCTATGGTGACTTGTCCGGGGAGCAGCATGTCAAGACCGCATATGTGAACACGCTTACCAACGAGACCTAGTTCTCGGCAGTTCGACGCTGTGGAAACGCCCGCGTGAACATCCGGGCGCGAATTGAAGACCGAAACGTGTACGCGATGACTTCCGGGGGGGGCCTAATGTGCGTGCTTGGGGGGCCCCCGCGGCTACTCACCGAAGAGCCTTGCGCAGGTCCGCAGCGGGACCCGCAACTGCGTTCGAACGTTCGCGCCTCGGCCCGACTTCGCGCCGGTAAAACGGTCTCATCGGCGTTCGTCCGGGATCGACCGTGGTCAGCGGGAGTTCAATTGGCGGTCACTGAACCTCCCTGTGTAAATAGATCACACCGCACGTGCTGCCCCTGCGGTGTAGGCAAGTCTCGAAGAAGTCACGCATTCCCCTTCCCTGATGGACGCGCAGACTCGCACGGAGTCGACAGCGCACGGTCATGGCGATAAAAGCGCCTGCGATCAGTGGCAACATAGCGAACGCCGCGCTACATCTAGACGATTTTGGCCGATCGCCCGATCCATTAGTCAGTATGACTCCGCGAGGCAGGGGCTGGCCTGGCGCGCGGAATCAGACGCGGGTTAGCATCGCTGCCAGAG
>NZ_JALQDI010000049.1:0-36805 GCF_023631305.1 Caballeronia sp. INML3B | reverse complement strand
GGATGGACTGCGTGGCGTCGAGACGCCGCAGCGGGCGGGGCCGCGCGCGCCGCGCGCACGACCGGCCCGGTGCGGCGGCGTTCGGCGGACGGCAGGCTCGCCGGCGCGGGCAGCACGGTCTGCGAGGCGACTCGTGCGGCACGCTGCGCCAGCACGTCGGCGGCATGAGGCCAGTCGGCGAGTCCCGGCCCGATCATGCCGACGCCTTCGATATAAGCAAGCAATGGAGTCATGCCGAGCCCGCTCCCTTGCGCCCGAACACGAGACTGCAGTTCGTCCCGCCGAAGCCGAACGAGTTGGAGAGCACCGCGCGCAACGGTGCGCCGCGCGTTTCGAGCACGTAATCGAGACCGAGCGCGGGGTCCGGCTCGCTCGTGGTGGCGCCCGCCGGAATCATCTGGTGCCGCAAGGCGAGCGCCGCGATCACCGCTTCGAGCGCGCCCGCCGCGCCGAGCGTGTGACCCGTCGCGCCCTTGGTCGAGCTGCACGGCACGCGGTAAAAGAGGCTCGTGAGCGCGCGGCTTTCGGCGGCGTCGTTGCTGGGCGTCGCGGTGCCGTGGAGGTTCACGTAGCCGATATCGCCTGCATCGAGGCCGGCGCTCGCGAGCGCCTGTTCCATCGCCATGCGCGCGCCCAGTCCTTCGGGATGCGGCGACGACATGTGATACGCATCGCTCGATTCGCCGATGCCGAGCAGGCGGATCGTGTCGTCATCGGCGTGGCCGGCCGCGTCCCGTTCGAGCAAGCCGAACGCCGCCGCCTCGCCGATGGAAATGCCGTCGCGCTTCACGTCGAACGGTTTGCACGGTCCGGGCGCGAGCAATTCGAGCGAGTTGAAGCCGTAGAGCGTCGTGAGACAGAGCGTATCGACGCCGCCGACCACGGCTGCATCGATCAGGCCGGTTTCGAGCATGCGGCGCGCCGATCCGAACACCTTCGCGCCCGACGAGCACGCCGACGACACCGACACCGCCGGTCCGCGCAGCCCGAAGTACGCGCGCACGAAGCCGGCGAGCGAGTAGGGATTGTGCGTGGTCGCGTAATTGAAGTCGGCGGGCAGCGCGCCGGTTTGCGCGTCGCGCCGCTGGTAGGCGAGCTCGGTTTCCAGAATGCCCGCCGTGCTGGTGCCCATGAATACGCCGATGCGTTGCGCGCCGTATCGTTCGATCGCTTCGCGCACGCGTTCGTCGAAGGCGTCCTGCGTCATCGCCAGTTGTGCGAGGCGGTTGTTGCGGCAGTCGAATTCGGCGAGCTCCGCACGGATCGGCGCGTCCTCGATGCCGGCGACGCGGCCCGTGAACGTGCGCAGCGCGGCGCCTTGGAAATCGCACGGGGCGAGTCCGCTGCGTGCCGCCGACAGCGCGGCAAGCGTCGCTTCGAGGCCACGGCCCGCGCAGCTCGTGGCGGTGAAATGCGTAAGCAGAAGAGGGTTCACTACGGCTTGGATTCCCAATGTGCGGCGGGTTTCGAATGGGATGAATTGTAACAAACGGGTCTTTCTGCCCGGACGCGCGTCAGCCGGCGGTCCTTGCAATCAAAAGACGATTGGCCATGTGCGTGCCGTTGCCCATCGGACAGATCGTCACATCGAAGCGCAGCTCGCCGAGCAGCGCGAGCCATTGCGCCTCGCTGCGCACCGTCAATCCGCTGGTGCGTCCCGAACGGGCGAGCTGCATGCCGAAATCGACGGCGCGATCCACGCTCGCGCGCCAGCCCGCGGCGGCATCGCTGACACGCAGCAGAAGCATGCCGCCCGAAGCGAGACTCGTGCGCACGCGGTGCAGCACGGCTTCCTGCGCGTTCGAATCGACGTAATGCAGGACATCGCACGCGACGACGACATCGGCCTGTGGAAACGGCGTCACGCGAATGTCATCGCAGAAGAAGCGAACGCGCGCCTCATTCCCTCGCAACGCGATTCGAGCCCGGTCGACGTCGCGCGGCGTCAGTTCGATGCCGTAGATCGATTGCGGCGCGGGCGGCGCGGGCCAGTTCGCGGGCCACGCCTGATCCGCGTGATCGCGATGCCACGCGCGCGCGCCGATGAGCCACGCGGCGAGCAGACCCTGACCGCTGCCGAGATCGAGGATGCGCGCGCCATCGGGAATCAGGCCGTGCGCGAGGATGTAGGCGAAGAACGGATCGTGACGCAGCTTGGCCGACGCGAAGTGCCACGCAAAGCGGCCCGCCGCGCGATACGGGCGGCTGGCGGTTTCGATGAGCGCGTTCGGCACCATGCGGGCGGGATCGAGGGAAGGGCTCGTGCAGTCTAGCCCACGATCGCCTCGCGCAAGGTCACGGTTGCGAGTCCGCGATCCGCCGCCGCACGCAAGACCGTGTCGAGCGCGGCCAGCACGACGGGCGCGCCGTTCGCGTCTTTCGCGGCGTGGCCATCGTGGACGAGCAGGATGTCGCGCGCGCCGAACCCGTCGAGCAAGCGCCGCGCGACGAGGGCCGCATCGCCCGTGCGCGTGTCGAAGCCGCGCCGCGTCCAGCTCGCGAGATGCAGCCCGAGACCGCACAGCACCGGTTCGAGAAACGGATTGCGCAATCCAGCCGGCGCGCGAAAGAAGAGCGGCCGCGTTCCCGCGATGTCGCCGAGCGTCGTTTGCGCCGTGTCGATCTCGCGCCGCATCGCGCCCGGTCCCATCAGCGAAAAGGTATGCCGATGCCGCTGGCTGTGATTCTCCACCGCGTGTCCGTGCGCGACGATCGCCTCGACGATGCGCGGATGTTCCCGCGCGCGCTCGCCGATGCAGAAAAACGTCGCGCGTGCGCGATGCGCGTCGAGCAGATCGAGCACGCGCGGCGTGACCTCGGGATCGGGTCCATCGTCGATAGTGATCGCGATGCATGCGCCCGCCGATTCCGGCAGCGTCGTCCAGTTGTGGCCGAGCAGCGCGCTGCGCGGCCAGAGTCCCGCCGCCGTCAACGCGAGGTGCGACGCGATCACGCCGCCTGCCGCCCACGGCCACGTCGCGGGCGCTGCGGCGAGCGCCGCGAGCGCGCCAGCGTGCACGGCGGCCGCCCCGCCGATCAAAGGCGTCGGGGTCCAGCGGCGCGGCTGGCCGGGCGGGTTCATCGCGAGAATCCGGAACGCGGCGCGAGGATCGCCGAGAACAGGAGCGCGAGGATCGCGCCGGGGCCGACCGTCAGGCCGAAAGTCTTGAGCATCGGCACACTGGACAGCGCGAGCAGCCCGAAGCCGAGCACGGTCGCGAGATTCGCGATCACGAGCGACACGAGCGTCTGCGGGGAAATCGCGTCGCGGCCCGCGTGCGCGCGATAGTTGAAGAAGAGCGCGTAGTTCGAGCCGACCGCGACGATCAGCAGCATGCCGATCAGATGCAGGATCGTCAGCGACTTTCCCGCGAGCGCGAGTCCCGCGATCACGACGATCACCGCCGCGACGAGCGGCGCCAGCGTGCGCGCCGCGCGCACCGGCGAACGCAGCGCGAGCACGAGCAGCACGACGATCGCGGCGAATCCGCCGAGCGAGAGGCGAATATCCTCGCGCACGTAGTTCTGATAAAGGCGGTCCGCTTCGGCTTTCATATCGACGAAAAGCGCGTCCGGCACCTGCGATGCCGCCACCGCCGCGCGAATTGTCTGCGCCTGCAATTCCGGGCCTTCGGCCGCGCGCAAGGGCAGCATCGCGGTCCAGCGGCCGTCGCGTTCGGTGAGAAGCGAATCGACTGCGAGCGCCATCGACGTGCCTTGCAGATCGGCGCGGCGCAGGGGCGGTTGCGCGCGGACCGCTTCGACATCGGCGATGAACGGCTCGAAGACCTCGGGCTTCACGCGGATCGTCTGGTCGCGCAGCGCGGCTGCGAGGCGCGTGCGCAGATCCGCGGCCGAAGGCAGGCTCGCGATCCGCGCGCGTTGCGCGGCGTCGCTCGGCAGATAGCGCGCCGGACTTTCATAGCCGGCGATGACGTGCGCATCGACCAGAGGCTGAAGTTGATGCGCGACCGCTTCCGCCCGCTCGAGCGCCGCCTGCTCGTTCGCCGCCGACACCACGACGAGATAGCGCACGTCCGGCGCGCCGACATCGGCGCGCAGACGTTCATCGAGGTCCTGGCTCGCTTTCGGAACGGGGCTCAGCGCGGACAGCTCCTGGCTCCAGAGCCCGTGTCGGTGCATGAGCAAGATGGCGACCGCCGCGAGGAGCAACACGGCGAGCGCCGCGCGCAGGCGCGACGCATGAGCGGCGAAACGCGCGAGCCGTTTGCCGAGGCGCGAGACGTCGCGAATCGCAAAGTTTTGCGGCAACGCATGCGGCAGCACGAAACGCGTGACGATGCCAGCCGTCGACAAACCGACGATGGAATACAGCCCGAGTTGCACGAGACCCGGGAAGCCGGAGAAGAGCATCGATGCGAAGCCGCAGATCGACGTCAGCACGCCGAGGCGGATCGTCGGCCAGAAGCTGGCGACCCAGTCTTTCAGCGATTCGCGCCGCTCTACCCCAGCCGACTGCACGAAGAGGTAGATCGAATAATCGACGGCCTCGCCGATCAGCGTCGTGCCGAAGCCGAGCGTGAGCCCATGCACCGTGCCGAACACGAGGCTCACGGCGGCGACGCCCGCCGCGACGCCGGAGAGCACCGGCATCAAACCGAGCAGCAGCGTGGGCACCGAGCGATACACCGCCAGCAACAGCACGACGATCAGCGCGATGCTCGCCGCCGACAGCCAGCGCACGTCGCGCATGATCGTGTCGCGCGTATCGACGGCGAACACGCCCGGTCCCGTCATCAGCAGGCGATACGGCGACGCGCCCGGCGCAGCGTGCGCAAACGCTTCGCGGATCGCGGCGATCGCGCTGGCTTGCGCATCGGTGTCGGAGCCGGCGCTCGCGGTCTGCGCGAGCAGCACGGCGCGCCGGCCGTCGCGCGATGCCCACACGCCGTCCTGCATGGCGGGCTGCGCGCCGCTGTCCAGCTGGCTGACGAGCGCGGTGACTTCGCCGGTCGGGTCGTGCGGCAGCAAGTCCTTCGTCATCATGCCGGCGGAAGAGGTCAGCAGATCGAGGCTGTCGGCGAGCGCGTCCTTCAGGCCGGCCACGCTGAAACGCTCGGGCGTCACTGCGGGGCTCAACTGATAGCGATGCTCGAAAACGAAGCGTTCGTCGCGCGCCTGTCCGACCGGCTCGCCGTTGTTGATCGCGGAAAAGCGCTTGTCCTCGCGCAGCTTCGCCGCGACGTTGCGCGAGACATCGGCGCGTCCGGTCGCGTCGCCGCCGTCGATGCCGACGAGAATCAGCCGCGAGACGAGCCCGTCGCGCAATTGCTCGACGAGCACGCGTTGCTGCTCGGTGGGCGCGCGCGGCAGGAAAGCGGAGAGATCGGCGGAAAAGTGCGTACGCGCGATGACGCCCGCGCAAACCGCGAGAAAGCACAGCCAGACGATGATCGCAGGCTGGCGCAAGGACCGCGAAACCGCGCGCATGCCGGGTTCAGTGCGCCGACGCGTCTTGCAGGCGCATCAGCGAGCGGTCGCCGTCGGCCTGTCTGATCTCGACGCGCGCGAGCGCCGCGCCGGTGCCCGCGAGCGTGATCGAGCTGACTTTCTGCTTCATGCGCGAATCGGTCGGCACGAGCGTCATCGTCCAGTCGTCGCCCTTGCCGTCGATCGACACCGTGTACGCGTTTTCCAGCGCGAACCGGTTGCCCGCAAGCGTCGCGCGAATGCTTTCGATGAACGCGCCCAATTCCGGATAGTTGCGCAGCGGAATCGTCACCTTGCGGCCGTTGCGATCGACGGTGAGCATGTCGCCGTCGACGACGAGATTCTCCGGCTTCGGGCTGGCCGTGTGTTTTTCCAGATGATCGGGCGCGACGAACACCAGTTCCCCCGACGATTCGAGCGGCTCCTGCGCGATCTTCAGATAACGCGTTTCGGTAAAATGCGCGCGCCCGGATTTTTTCGCGCCGAGCGTGTTCATCAGGCGATCGAGCGTCCAGGATGCGTCGGCGGCAACTGCCAGCGTCGACGTGACGCAAAGAACGGCGGCGGCCAGCGCCGCGTAAAAAGCTCGCATAAGCTCAGGAATCCCTCGCGACTTCCCGCAGGCGCGCACCGGCCGTGCGCGCTTGCCCCGGTTCCTGCGCGGCGTTCGTCTGCCAGAAGTCGAAATAATTGAACCAGTTGTACGGCGCCGCCCGGCAATATTTGTCGAGCAGCGCCACATAGCGCGTGAGTGCGGCATCGACGGCGGCGGCGCGCTCGCCGCGCCCGACCTTCGAAAAATCGGCGAGCGTTTCGAAGTGAATGTCGTAGCGGTTGCCGCCGAGATACAGCCCCGTCATGAAGACGACCGGACGCCGCAACACGGCCGCCATATGCAGCGGCCCGAGCGGAAACGCGGCCGGCGTGCCGAGGAACTCGCGTTCCTTCAGGGCATCGCCGGCCTGGCGCAGCGTGCGGTCCGCGAGAATGCCGACGAGCGCGCCCGCATCGAGCCGCTCGCGGACCTTGAGCATCGCATCGACCTTGCCGAGTCCGATCACGTCGTGATGCGCAGCCGGATTCACGGCGGCGAGAATCGCGTTGATCTTGCGCGCGTTTTCTTCGTACATCGTGATTGCGATGCGGATATGCGGCTGCGCCCGCCCGATCGCGCGCACCACCTCGAAGCTGCCGAGATGCGCGCCCATCAGGAACGCGCCGTGTCCGCCCGCGAGCGCGGCCTCGACATCCTCGACGCCATGCGTGCGGATATCGAACAAATCGAAGCGTTCGTTGAGCAGATAGATGCGGTCGTGGATCGTCGACGCGAACGAGAATACGTGCCGATAACCATCGCGCCAGCCCGCGTGCCGGCCGAGCGCGCGATTCAGATAAGCGCGCGATGCACGCCGCGCGCGCGGCGCGAACACCACGAAATACGCGGTGACGATCCGCAGCAACACGCGCCCGATGCGCCGCCCGAAGCGCAGCGACACCCACGTCATGAAACGCAGCAGCGCGAGGTTGCTGCGTTCCTGGCGGTCAGCCCAGTCGTCGCGGTTGCGCGGCTTGTTCACGATGCTTGCGTGTCCCGGCGGTCGTTGTCGATCATGCCGACGGCGCCGCTCGCCACCGTGCGAGCGCCGGCGCGAACCGTGAAGCGGATCGCGCCGCTCGCGGACGTTTCGTACGCAACGTCGAGCACTTCGCCCGGTTCGGCCGGGCTCAGGAATTTCGCAGATTCGATCCTGCATGCGCCGAAGCTCTTTCCGAGCGCGCAGCCGATCGCGTCGAGCGCGTGATCGAGCAGCACGACGCCGGGCACGATCGGGCGTCCGGGAAAATGCCCGGTGAGCGCGGGGTGTCCCGGCGGCACGGTAAAGGTCAGCGCCGCCTTGCGGTTGCGTTCCCGTTCGATCAGTTGCGTCAGCACTTCGCGCGGCAGCTTGCCGGTTGCGTTGCGCGGCAGCGAATCGACGAACAGCAGCGGGCGCGGCATGAACGCGGCGTCGATACGCTCGCGCAATGCGCGCTGAAGATCCGCCGACGCGAGTTCCGGGGCCACGACGAGCGCCGTCAGACGGCGCACGGCTTCGCTGTCGGCGGGGCTTTCGTCGGGCATGTAGAACACGCCGTCGATCACGCCGGGCACCGCGTTCAGCTGATGATTCAGATACGCGAGCGACGTGCGCTTGCCCGCGATGTTGATCAGATCCGCCTTGCGGCCGTGCAGCAGAAAATGCGTGCGGTCGATGAGTTCGAGCGCGTCGCCCATCGGCACGGGCACTTCGACGTGGCCGCCCGAGGCCCAGACGGTCTGCTCGCCGGCATCGTCGGCGCGCGGCGTCAAGGCGATGTCCGGAAACAGTTCCCACGCGGCGGTGCGCGCGGTGCGGCGCGTCGCGATCTGGCCGGTTTCGGTGCTGCCGTAGATTTCCATGAGCGGCGCGCCGAGGCGCACTTCGGCGTCGCGCGCGAGCTTCTCGGAAAGCGGCGCGGTCGCCGACAGCACGAGCGACGCGCGCGGCAACGCTTCCTCGTTCGCGAACAGCGCACGCAGATGAATCGGCGAGCTGACGAGCACGCGCGGTTCGGGCACCGCCGCAAGTTCGGCGCGGATATCGACGGGATAGAACGGCTGGCGGTTGCTGAACGCGAGGCCGCCGAGCAGCGCGAGCAGCACCGTCGATTCGAAACCGTACATGTGCTGCGGCGGCACGGTGCCGATGAGCGTCGCGCGCGCTTCGCCGAGCAGGCCGAGACGCGCCGCCGCCGCGCGCACGTTCTTCACGAGAAAGCCCCACGTCTTGCGATGCGGCACCGGCACGCCGGTCGAACCCGACGTGAACACGTAAGCCACGACGCGCGCGCCGTCGATGTGCGGGACAGCCGTCTCGCGCGCCGCGTCGTCGGACGGGCCGGTTTGCGGATATCGAAAGCGTGGCAGATCGATTGCGCAATCGTCGTTGTCGTGCAGGCAAAACGCGTCCGGCGCGAACGAGGCGAGCGCGCGGACCATGTCGGGCGTATGCGTCGAAGGCAGCAGGCTCGTCTTGCCCGCGACGAGCGTCGCGCACAGGCTCACCGTGAAGCGATAGCGATCCGTGCAGACGTTGAACACGTGTTGACCTTCGGGCAGTGCATCGGCGAGTGCGCGCACGTCGGCGAGAAACGCGCGCACGGTGACGGGCGCACCGTCGCGCCAGGCGATCGTCTGATCCGGCGACGAATGGAAAACGAGCGGAAAGGTCTGCATGTGCGATGAGTTCGACGACATTACTGCGCCCCGCTGCGACGCATCTGCATCGAACGGGTGTAGGCGCGAATGGCGTCCATGATGCTCGACGGCTCCATGTCCGGCAGCGCGATGCGGCGGCACGCATATTCGGCGACGAACATCAGCCCGACGAGCGGCAGCGCGAGATAGTTGGCGAACGTGGACCACGTGACGATCGATGCGCACGCGAACAGCACCGTCGACACGACCGCGGTCGCGACGAAGAAGACCGTCCACGCCGCCGTGACGCGCCGCGTATAGCGCGCGACACGGGGTTCGAGCTTGCCGTGGACCATGGTTGCGAATTGCGTGCAAAGCGGCTCGCGGCCGTGAACGAGCGTGCGGCCGAACATCCACGCGAGCGCGACATTGAAGCTCGCGTGCTCGGCCCACAAGCCCCAGCCGAAATGCGCGGTGAGCGGCGCGCGCGCCAGCCACAACCCGGTACATGCGAGCGCCCAGAGCGGCACCAGCCACGGACGCGCCGGCGAGCGCAACGCGGCGTTCAGCGCGATGAGCAGGATTGGCGCCAGGACGAGCGCGAGACCCAGCCCGTGTGCGCCCGGCGCGGAAGCGGCATGGTGCGCGGCAAGTTGATAAGCGGCGATCGCGCCCGCGACGCCCGCCGCGCGAACGAAGCCGACCGCGCTCATCGGCGCGCTCCCGCGTCGCGCGACGCACATGAAGGCCGGTTGAAAGACGCGGATCGAAGGAAAAAGGTATGCAACATGGATTGCGGCTGCGGCGCTCTTGCCAGAACGCTCGGTTAATGAACAAAAACTCGGCAGTCGCCTGCCTGACGATCATTTTCCCGCGCGGGTGCGCGACCGGTCTGTAACCGTTTGTTCGATGCTCTTACATTCGTCAGACCGGCGAATTTTACCCTACCGGCGCAGGGGCCCGCCCGGCGGCGAAACGGCTGATTTTCCTCGGAAATATCGTGCTGCTGCACGCCTTTCGGCCGGTTACCTTTCCTACTAGGCGCCCCGGAGGGCTTCGACTAGAATTTCGCCACCGCAATTATCTCGATAACAGGCGGCCGGCGGCGTGCGGAGAACCCGGGGCGTACGTCTTTCGAGCCGCCCCTGACGCGCGTTTTTGCGCGGGTCCGCACATACGATGAATGAACTGGAAAGAGAGCTGGCCGAGCTGATCGTCGCCGAACTGAATCTCGAGGATGTCGATCCCAAGGCGGTTTCGGCCGATACACGGCTGTATGAAGAAGGCTTCGGGCTCGATTCCATCGACATCCTGGAGATTGCGCTCCTGATCTCGAAGAAATACGGCTTCGAGCTGCGCTCGGATGATCCGGACAACGAGACGATCTTCGCGAGCCTCGGCGCGCTTGCGGCGCACGTCGCCGCGCATCGCACACGATAAGGCGGGCCGCGGCTTCATGCGCTGCCCGCCGCTGTCATGCAAGTGAAATCCGCCGCATCGGAACTGAACGACGCGCACGCTCGTGCGCTCGCCGGTGCGGCCGCGCAACATCGAAACGGAAACGTGCAATGCAATCGATGACGGGAGCCACGCCATGCGCGCGCTCGTGACAGGCGGCAGCGGCGCGATCGGACAAGCCATCTGCCGGACGCTGGGCGCGGCCGGGCACGAAGTCTGGATCCACGCGAACGGCGGCATCGAGCGCGCTGAAAGCTGCGCGCAAGCCATTCGCGCGGCGGGCGGCACGGCGCATGCAATCGCCTTCGACGTGACCGATCCCGACACCACCGATACCGCGATTGCGCGCATCCTCGCCGACGGCCCGGTGCAGATTCTGGTGAACAACGCGGGCATCCACGACGACGCGCCGATGCCCGGCATGTCCCGCCAGCAATGGAAACGCGTGCTCGACGTCACGCTCGACGGTTTTTTCAACGTCACGCAGCCGCTTCTGATGCCGATGATCCGCACGCGCTGGGGACGCATCGTCAATATGTCGTCGCTCTCGGGGTTGATGGGCAATCGCGGGCAGGTGAATTACGCGGCGGCCAAAGCAGGGTTGATCGGCGCGACGCGCGCGCTCGCGCAGGAGCTTGCATCGCGCGGCATCACGGTGAACGCGGTGGCGCCCGGCGTCGTCGATTCGCCGATGCTCGGCAACGCGTTTCCGCCCGAGCGCATCAGGCAACTGGTGCCGGCGCAGCGCCCGGGCACGGCGGAGGAGGTCGCGGGCATGGTCGCATATCTGGTGTCGGACGCGGCGGCTTATGTCACGGGACAGGTTTTGTCGATCAACGGCGGAATCGCGTGAATCGGATCGAAAGGAGCGCAATGAGCGAAGCGATTCAAACCTGGGATGTGGCGGTGATCGGCGGCGGACCCGCCGGTTCGACGGCGGCGACCTTGCTTGCGGACCGCGGCTATCGCGTGCGGGTGCTCGAGAAGGCGCGGCATCCGCGCTTTCATATCGGCGAATCGCTTCTGCCGGCGAATCTGCGGCTTTTCGAACGGCTCGGCGTCGCCGATGAAGTGCGCGCGATCGGCATGGTCAAGCTCGCAGCCGAGTTCGTATCGCCGCAACACGGCGACCGCATGCAACGCTTTCTCTTCGCCGATGCCTGGGACAAGTCGATGCCGAGCGCGTATCAGGTGCGCCGCTCCGAGCTCGACGAGATCCTGCTGCGCAACGCGGCGAAGCACGGCGCGCATGTGAGCGAAGGCTGCCGCGCGCGCGACGTCGTGTTCGCGCCGGATGGTTCCAGCGCGACGATCGGCGCCGAGCACGACGATGGCCGCATCGAGGAAGTGCGCGCGCGTTTCGTCGTCGATGCGTCGGGGCGCGATACGCTGCTCGCCAATCATTTCAAGACGAAGCGCCGCAACGAGCGCCACAATTCGTCGGCGCTGTACGGCCATTTCAGGAATGCCCGCCGGAACGTCGGTCAGAATGAAGGCAACATCACCGTGTTCTGGTTCGAGCACGGCTGGTTCTGGTTCATCCCGCTCGCGGACGGCGCGACGAGCATCGGCGCGGTCGTGTGGCCGGCGTATCTGAAGCGGCGTCCGAAGGGCACGTCGGTCGAAACGTTCTTCCGCGACACCATCGCGCTGTGCGCGCCGCTCGCCGAGCGGCTCGAAGACGCCGAGCTGATCAGCGAAGTCCACGCGACGGGCAACTACTCGTACACCGGCGACATGACGCACGGACGCAATTTCCTGCTGCTTGGCGACGCATTCGCGTTCATCGACCCGGTGTTCTCGTCCGGCGTGATGCTCGCGATGCAGAGCGCGTTCGCGGGCGCCGAAGCGATCGACACGGCGCTGAAAAATCCCGCCAGCGCGCGAGCCGCGCTCGCGAAGTTCGACCGCGACGTGCGCCACGGCCCGCGCGAGTTTTCGTGGTTCATCTACCGCATGACCTCGCCCACGATGCGCAATCTCTTCATGGGCCCGAGAAACCCGCTGCGCATGAAGGAAGCGCTGTTGTCGCTGCTCGCGGGCGATATTTTCGGCACGACGCCGATCTGGCATTCGCTGCGCGCCTTCAAGGGCATCTATTACGTCTCGGCCGCGCTCGACTGGCGCAATTCGCTGCGCGCTTATCGCCAGCGCCGCCGCAATCTGAGCGACGCGAAACGCGCGGAGCTTTCGGCCAATTGATCACGATGCCGGGATTTCGCTCGTCGCTTCTTGCGCGCCTGCTGCCCCTGCTGTTGCTCGTCGCGAGCACGGCAGCGTGCGCCGGTGAAGCGCCGCCGCCGAGCAAGCCGTTGTGGGAGCTCGGCCTCGGCATGGGCGTCGCGGCGTTTCCCCACTATCCGGGCTCGGACCAGACGCGCGCGTGGGTCTTTCCGTTCCCCTACGTGATCTATCGCGGCAAGTTCTTCCGCGCCGATCGCGACGGCGTGCGCGGCCAGTTGCTCGACACCGACCGCATCAACTTCAATATCAGCCTGCTCGGCTCGCTGCCCGTTTCCAGCCGCGACGACAACGCGCGCGCCGGGATGCCCGATCTCAAGCCGACGATCGAAATCGGCCCGTCGATGGAAGTGCACCTGTGGCGCTCGCCATCGCGCGACACGCTGCTCGATCTGCGCTTGCCGGTGCGCATGGGCATCACGCTGGAATCGTCGCCGAAGACGGTCGGCTGGCAGTTCGAGCCGAACCTGAATCTCGATCTGATCGATGTCGCGGGCGTGTCGGGGCTGCGCGTCGGCATGCTTGCCGGGCCGATGTTCGCCGACGGCAAATACAGCGACCACTTCTACACGGTCGCCCCGCAATACGCGACGCCCGGCCGTCCCGCGTTTCAGGCGCACGGTGGCTACGCGGGCACGCAGGCGCTCGTGTCGATGTCGCGGCGCTTCAGCCGTTACTGGGTCGGCGCGTTCATGCGCTACGCGAACCTCGCCGGCGCGAGCTTCGGCGATAGCCCGCTCGTCGGGCAAAAGAGCGCGCTCTCGGGCGGCGTGGCGGTGGCGTGGGTGTTCGGGCAGTCGTCGAAAATGGTGGCGAGCGATGAGTGACGCCCATCGGAAAATCGGCGGCGCGGGCGAGAGGGCGTCGCCTCGCCGGACGCTCGAAGCCGCGTGGCAATGCGTGGCGTTCTATTTCGCGCTCGTCGTGCTCGCGCTCGTGTGCCTCGCGTGGTTTCCGTTCGCGTCGATCCTGCGGCGCGTGCTTTCCGCCGATGCCGGGCGGCGCGTCGGGCGCACCGTCGTGCAGCGCGTGTGGCACGGTTACTTCGTGCTCCTGCGCACGCTCGGCGCATGCCGCTTCGATCTCTCCGGGCTCGACTCGCTTGCAAATGAGTCCGCGATGATCCTCGCGCCGAATCACCCGTGCCTGCTCGACGCGCTCCTGATCGCGTCGCGCGTGCCCGATACGTGTTGCGTGATGAAGGGCGATGTCGCCAGCAACGTGTTTCTCGGGCCGGGCGCGCTGCTCGCGGGCTATATCGTCAACGATACGCCGGTCGGACTGATTCGCGCCGCCGTCGCCGAATTGCAGCGCGGCGCTCCGCTGCTGCTGTTTCCCGAAGGCACGCGCACGGAGCACGCGTCCGTGAATCCGCTGAAGGGCGGCATCGCGCTGATCGCGGGGCGCGCGCAGGTGCCGGTGCAGACGCTCATCATCGAGACGGATTCGGGGTTTCTCGGCAAGGGCTGGCAGATCTTCAGAAAGCCCGCACTGCCCATCACGTACCGCGTGACGCTCGGCCGCCGCTTCGCGCCGCCGGGCCGCGATCATGCCGCGCTGCAGGCGTTCATCGCCGAATTGCAGCGTTTCTATGCGGGCGAACTCGACCCGCATCGTTCGCGCGACTGAAAGCCGCCGCGCCGGCAGACGTTAGAATTCGTCGTATCTCTTTTGCTCCCCGCTTTGCTCAATGCCTTCGACACGCGCATCGTCCACGCATCTCGTCCTCATTCCGAGCTACAACCCCGGCGAGAAAGTCGACGAAACCGTGCGCGGCGCGCGGGCGCAGTGGAATCCCGTTTGGGTCGTCGTCGACGGCAGCACGGACGGCAGCGCCGAACGCCTCACCGCGATGGCGCACTCCGATCCGGGCCTGCGCGTGATCGTGCTGCCGGAGAACCGCGGCAAGGGCGCGGCGATTCTCGCGGGCCTCGACGAAGCCGCGAGACTCGGCTTCACTCACGCTTTGACGATGGACTCCGACGGCCAGCATCCCGCCGCGCTGATTAGCACGTTCATGGAAACGTCGATGCGCGCGCCGGACGCGATGATCCTCGGCCGCCCGAGATTCGACGCCAGCGCGCCGCAATTGCGCGTGCAGGGCCGGCGCATCTCGAACGGCTGGGCGAATCTGGAGACGCTCTGGATGGGCATTGGCGATTCGCTGTACGGCTTTCGCGTCTACCCGATCGAGCCGCTCGCCGCGCTGATGCGAAAGGAAACGTGGATGCGCCGCTTCGACTTCGATCCCGAGGCGGTGGTGCGTCTGTGCTGGCGCGGCGTGCGCCCGATCAACCTCGACGCGCCCGTGCGCTACTTCACGCCGGCAGAGGGCGGCGTCTCGCATTTCCACTATGGCCGCGACAACCTGCTGCTCACGTGGATGCATGCGCGGCTTTTTTTCGGCTTCGTGCTGCGCTTGCCGCTGCTCATCGCGAGACGCCTGTCGGGGCGATGATCGGCGCGGATCGGTGACGTCGCGCTCATCGCGAACGCGATACGGTCTCGCGCGAGTTACGCCGCCTTCTTCAACACGAGACGCGCTTCCAGGCCGCCGCCTTCGCGATGATGCAGCGTCAGCGAGGCGTCCATCGCGAGCGTGAGTTGCCGCGCGATGGCGAGCCCGAGCCCCGTGCCCCCGGTTTGCCGGTTGCGCGAGCCTTCCAGCCGGACGAACGGCTCGAACACCGCCTCCAGCGATTCGTCGGGAATGCCCGGGCCCCGATCGAGCACGGCAATGACGGCGCGCCCATCGTTGCGCGTGCAGACTTCGATCTCCGCCGCGCCGGAATACTTGATCGCGTTATCGACGAGATTGCCCACGACACGTTTCAACGCCTGCGGAGGCGCCATCAGCGCGCCGCCGATGCTGCCGCGCAACGTCACCGACTGCCCGGCATCGAGGTAGTCGTCGACGATGCTTTCGAAAAGCGCATCCGGATCGATGCGGCGCGGCGCTTCGTTCGTGCCGTGCAACGTGCGCGCGTAGGTCACGCCTTCCTTCACGAGCAATTCCATCTCCTTCAGGTCCTGCTGGAGCTTCGCGCCGGTCGACTCGTCGTCCATCACGTCGACGCGCAGGCGCATGCGCGTGATCGGCGTCTGCAGATCGTGCGTGATCGCCGCGAGAATCTGCATGCGCTGGGTCATGTATGTCGAAACGCGGTCCTGCATAGCGTTGAATGCCTTCGCGGCGCGCGCGACTTCCTCCGGCCCGGATTCGGGCAGGCGTTCGGCCTTGAGATCGGGGCCGAGTGTATCGGCGGCATTGGCGAGGCGCTTGAGCGGGCCCGTCGCGAGGCGCACCGCGAGCCAGCAGCACGCGCCGAGCACGATCAGTTGCAGGACCAGTACCAGCGGCAACCAGCCGGATAAGGGCATGCCGACCATCGGACGCATGTCGATGGTGAGCGGCGAGCCGTCCGACAGCCGCAGATGCACCTGAAAGCGCTCTTTGTCGCCGGGCACGGCATTGACCGTCAGCGGATAGCGCTTGCCGATGCCTTCGCCGATGGAACGCGCGAAGCGCTCCGACAACGCGGCATCCGGCGGCGCACCGGCCACGCCCGGCCCGAGGATGAATTGATAGCTGCGGCGCGCGAGCCGCGGCAGCCATTCTTTGCGCTCGTCCGGCGGCAGATGATCGAGCAGCGCGACCGAGCTCGCCACTTCGCGCTCGACGTAGCCCATCATCATGTGGGTCATCGAATCGTCGCGTTCGCGCATCGTCAGAAGGAACGAGAACGTCTGCGCGAGCGCCAGCCCGACGACGAGAATCAGCGCGAGCCGCGCGAACAGCGTGCGCGGCCAGTGCAGCAGGGAAGCGGGTGAAACCGTGCTCATTGCGAAGACTCGACCGGTTTGACTTCCGCCGAGAACACATAGCCTTCGCTGCGCAGCGTCTTGATGTAGCGCGGCTCGCGGGCGGTGTCGCGCAGGCGCTGGCGCAGACGCGACACGAGCAGATCGATGGAGCGATCGAAGGCATCGGCCTGACGTCCTTGCGTCAGGTTCAGGAGCTGGTCGCGCGTGAGCACGCGCTGCGCATTGTCGAGAAACACGCGCAGCAGCCGGTATTCAGCGCCGGACAGCGAGACCATCGTGCCTTCGGCATCGAGCAGGTGACGCGCGGTCGTGTCGAGGCGCCAGTCGCCGAACGCCAGCATTTGCGACGATTCGCTCACTTCCATTCCCGGCGGCAGCATGCGCGTGCGGCGCAGCACCGAGCGGATGCGCGCGAGCAGCTCGCGCACGGCGAACGGTTTCGGCAGGTAATCGTCGGCGCCCATTTCGAGACCGAGAATGCGATCGGCTTCCTCGTTGCGCGCGGTGAGCATCAGCACCGGCACGTCGCGGTACTTGCCCGCGCGCAGCTCGCGGCACAGCACGAGACCGTCTTCGCCGGGCAGCATCAGATCGAGCACGATCAGATCCGGCGCGCCTTGCTGCTCCAGCACCGCGCGCATCTGGCGTCCGTTCGCCGCAAGCGACACGCGCATGCCGTTCTTTTCGAGGTAGGTGGCGAGCAGTTCGCGAATGCCGCGATCGTCGTCGACGATCAATACGTGATCAGTGGTTTCCATCGATGGATCGTTGTCGTTGACGCTTGAGTTGCACCCGGCTCGGGCTAACCAGCAGACACTGAACCGGATGGGCCATTTCCGTCGCGATGCCGCCTGCGAGAAAGGCGAGCACCGCCAGCATGCGTTTCATTCGAAGCTCCCGCTGATGATGCGATGACTGCGTTATAGCGCGGTTCAGCGGAAGTTTTGTATCGCAGTGTATCTCGCATGTCGCGCGACACATAACATTGCGCTGCGCGCCCTTGTCCGACACAAGCGCGATACGCGCGCGCAGTCCAATGCGGTCATGCCGATGCGAACGTCGGCCTGCCGGGGCGACCGGTTCATGACGCGCCGCTCCGATCTCCACCGCATTCAAAGGACTTCGTCATGCTCGCCGTCATCAAGAACGCTGCCGCGTGCGCCGGCCTGGCAGCCTGCGCGGCCATCACGCCCGTGCACGCCGCAACGCCCGCAAGCGCCGGCACTCATTTCACCGCCGCGCCGGAATTCGCCGGCATCGACAACTGGCTCAACAGCGAGCCGCTCACGCTCGCGCAGTTGCGCGGCAAGGTCGTGCTCGTCGATTTCTGGACCTTCGCGTGCGGCAACTGCGTCAACACGCTGCCGGCTGTGAAGTCGTGGCATCAGCAGTATGCGGACAAGGGGCTTGTCGTCATCGGCGTGCATACGCCCGAGTTTCCGTTCGAGCAGGACACGAACAACGTGAAGCGCGCGATCGAGCGCTTCGGCATCACGTATCCCGTCGCGCAGGACAACCGCTATGCGACGTGGGCCGCGTACGGCAACCAGTACTGGCCGGCGTTCTATCTGATCGACAAGCACGGGCAAGTGGCCTACACGCACGTCGGCGAGGGCGATTACGCGCAGACCGAAGCGGCGATCCGGAAGCTTTTGGCCGAGCGCTGAAGCCGGGTTCCGTATCGCAATGTATCTGGAATGCACGCGATACAAAACATTGCACAAGGCCCGCATCCCGGACACAAGCCAGATACCTGCGGGGCTTCAAATACACACAACGACGGCTCACGAGTGAAACGCAAGACGCACACCGCGAAGCCCGAGTGCCGTGACTCATCTAACTGACCGATCGATCCGCTCAAGGAGAAACACCATGAAATCCACCATCGTTGCTTTCGCTCTCGTCGCCAGCGCTGTCGCCGGTGTCGCTCATGCCGCCGTGCCGAACACCCCGGTGAACGTGCAGACCCAACAGGCCGTGGCGAGCCAGAACAACGCCGGCAAGACCCGCGCCGAAGTGAAGCGCGAACTGGTTCAGGCACAGCGCGATGGCCAGATCGCCGCGCTGCGCAGTCTGTATCAGGGCAGCTGATCGGCTTGTCAACTTATTACCGAATATCGACGGACATTACTCATAGAGGCCCAATCATGATCAAGCAATTCGTCACCGCCGCAGTCATCGCCGTCAGCGCCATCGCCGCCGGTTCCGCGTTCGCCAGCAGCGGCTACGGTCCCGCGCCGCACTACGACCCGCTCGCCGGCGCGCCCGCCTCGCAGCGCGGCGTGAGCGCGCAGACCATCGCCAGTGAAAGCGCCGCGATGCCCATGCAGTCGTATGGCGGCATGACCGACACGGTCTCGCAATCGGGCTTGCGCGGCACGTCGACGAACGACGCGGCCAGGCTCTTTGCGCATCACTGATCCATTGACCTTTCGAACACACACGAGGAACGCATCATGACCCAGATCGACACCGTCCTGTACACCGGCAAAACCCGCGTCGTCGGAGGCCGCGAAGGCCATGCGAAGAGCACCGATGGCCGTCTCGACGTGAAACTCTCGCCGCCCGGATCGGCGGGCGCGGGCACCAATCCCGAGCAGATGCTCGCGGCGGGCTGGTCCGCGTGTTTCATCGGCGCGATGGGCAAGGCCGCCGCGAAGCTGAAGACTCGGCTGCCCGCCGACACCGCAGTCGATGCGGAAGTGGACCTCGGCCTGGCGGGCGAAGCGTATCTGCTGCGCGCGCGCCTGAACGTGAGCCTGCCGGGCATCGAGCGCGCGGTGGCCGAGGAAATCGCGAACCTGGCCCATCAGACCTGCCCTTATTCGAAGGCGCTGAAGAGCAACATCGACGTGACGATCACGGTGGTCTGACGCATTTCATCGGCGCGCATCGGCGATTCGGTCCGGTAGACTTGGCGCTTCATCGATCAATCGAAGCAACGAGCCGACATGGACCGAATCGACGCGATGAAAGTCTTCATCGCCACGCTGGACGAGGGCAGTCTGGCGGGCGCGGGGCGGCGGCTCGGCCGCTCGCCCGCCGCCGTGAGCCGCGCGATCGCCTTTCTCGAAGAACACACCGGCACGGCCTTGCTGCATCGCACGACGCGCACGATCAAGCTATCCGAAGCCGGCGAACGTTATGCCGCCGCGTGCCGCCGCATCCTCGTCGATCTCGAAGAAGCCGATTTGCTGATCGCGCACGAACGTTCCGCGCCGCGCGGGCTTCTGACGATCACCGCGCCCGTCGCCGCCGGCGAAGACCTGCTGCGCCCGATGCTCGACGATTTCATCGCGCGCTTTCCCGCCGTGTCCGTGCGCCTGCAAATGCTCGACCGGCCCGTGAGCCTGATCGACGAAGGCATCGATGTGGCGCTGCGCATCGCGCATCTGTCGGACTCGACACTGATCGCGATTCCCGTGGGGGAGGTGCGGCGCGTCGTGGCCGCGTCGCCGCGCTATCTCGCGAAGCATCCGCGCATCGCACAGCCTGCCGATCTCGCGCAACATCGGATCATCTCGATGACGCACTTCGGCCTAGATTCGTGGAGCTTTCCGACTTCGGGCGGCTCGACGATCCCGCAAGTCGTGCAGTTCACGCCGCGTTTCATCGTGAACACGGTGCGCGCGGCGGTGGCCTCCGCCGTCGAAGGACACGGCCTCACGCGGCTTTTTTCCTATCACGTCGCGAAAGAAGTGAGGGACGAAACGCTGCGCATCGTGCTGCCGGATAGCGAACATGCGCCGTTGCCGGTGCATCTTCTGACGCCGCACGGACGGCTGTCGGTGCCGAAGGTGCGCGCGTTCGTCGATTTCGCGACGCCGCGGTTGCGGCGTCACTTCAAGCAATTGCAGATCGATTCAACCGCATAACGGAAGATTGTCTTCCTGCGGGCGTCGATTCTCTCCACATTCGATCGAATATAGACTGGCCTTCATCGAAGCGCGCGTAGGCCGCGCTCGAAGCCGTAGTGGAGGGGCTATGCGATACGCAGTCTTGAATCGACCGGAACCCGAGCCGTTCCATCTTTGGCGCGGCATGCTCGCCGGCGCCAGCGCAAGTCTGATCGGCATCGGGCTTGCGCGTTTTGCCTACACGCCGCTTCTGCCGGCGATCATCGGCGCGCACTGGTTTCCGGCGTCGACGGCGGCGTATCTCGGCGCAGCCAATCTCGGCGGCTATCTCGCGGGCGCGCTCGCGGCGGGCTGGCTCGCGCGGCACGCGCGCGCCGCGACCGTCCTGCGCGCGATGATGGTGCTCGCGACCGTCGCCTTCATCGCGTGCGCGTTTCCTGTTTCGTTTCTCTGGTTCTTCACGTGGCGGTTCTTGTCGGGCATTTCCGGCGGCGCGTTGATGGTGCTCGCCGCGCCGACGATCATTGCGCATGTCGCGCCGTCGCGCCGCGGGTTCGCGAGCGGTGCGATCTTCACCGGCATCGGGCTCGGCATCGCGGCGTCGGGGACGATCGTGCCGCTGCTGCTTCGGCAAGGGCTCACGCAGACCTGGCTCGGGCTCGCGGTGGTGGCGTCGCTGCTGACGATCGTCGCGTGGAACGGATGGCCGTCGCAGGATGCGCCTGCCTCCGCGCACGCGAACGAACACCGCCATGCGAAGGCGCCGTCGCCGCCCGCGTTGCGCGCGCTGTTCGTCGAGTACGCGCTCAATGCGGTCGGTCTCGTGCCGCATATGATTTTTCTCGTCGATTTCGTCGCGCGTGGTCTCGGCAAAGGTGTCGACGCGGGCGCGGAGTTCTGGGTGCTGTATGGGCTCGGCGCGATGGCCGGACCGCTCCTCGCGGGCCATCTCGCCGACCGCGCCGGCTTCGGGCCTGCATTGCGCGTGGCGTATCTGCTTCAGCTCGTGGCCGTCGCGCTGCCCGCGGTTTCGTCGAGTTCGGGTGTGCTGATGGTGTCGAGCGTGCTGGTCGGTGCGTTCACGCCGGGCATCGTGCCGCTCGTGCTCGGCCGCGTGAACGAACTGCTCGGGCATCATCCGGCGGCGCAAAAGGGCGCGTGGCGCACCGCGACCACGGGATTCGCCGTGTTGCAGGCGCTCGCGGCTTACGGTCTCTCGTTTCTGTTTTCGAATAGCGGCGGCAATTATCGGTTGTTGTTCGGGATCGGGGCGGGGGCGCTTGCGATTGCGCTCGCCATCGATCTCATTGCCGCGTTGAGGTCGAAATGAGCCAGGTTATTTCCGCATCGGTGCCGCCCGGTTACGCCGAACGCAACGAACAGTACTGGCGGCGCAATCTCGCCGTCTGCGTGTTCGGTTCGTTCACGACGCTCGTGAGCCTCAGCATGCTGCTGCCGTTCTTGCCGCTGTATGTCCGGCAGCTCGGCGTGGAATCGCAGGCGGCGGTGATCGAATGGTCGGGCGTCGCGTTCAGCGCGACGTTTCTCGGCACCGCCGTCACCGCGCCGCTTTGGGGACGCCTCGCCGATCGCTACGGCCGCAAGCCGATGCTCGTGCGCGCGGCAGTGGGCATGGCCGTCGTGATGTCGTTGATCGGCGTGGCGCATTCGGTGCATCAACTGGTCGTGTTGCGTCTGCTCGCGGGGTTGATCGGCGGTTATGCCTCGGCCTCGACCGTGATGATCGGCACGCAGGCGCCGCGCGAGCGGGCCGGCTGGGCGCTCGGCATATTGTCGACGGGCGCGCTCGCGGGCAATCTCGCCGGGCCGCTCATCGGCGGAATGCTGCCGGGATTGATCGGCATTCGCGGGACGTTTTTTGCGGGCGCGGGAATGATTACGGTGGCTGCGCTCGCCACGATCTTTCTCGTGAGAGAGGACTTTCATCCCGACGATGCGAAGAAGCGCGCGTCGCACGCGGCTTCGACGCATGCGCCACGCACGAACCATGTCGTGGTCGCCGCGCTGCTCGCGACCGCGATGATGGTGCTGGTCGCGAACATGTCGATCGAACCGGTCATCACCGTTTATATCGGCAGTCTCGGCGTGAGTGCGGATCACGTGGCGCGCATCGCGGGCATCGTCATGGCCTGCTCGGCGCTCGGCAGCATGTTGACGGCGGCGCGGCTCGGCGCGCTGGCGGATCGCATCGGAAGCTGGAATGTGATCGTCGGATGCCTCGTGCTGACCGGCATCGCGATGATTCCGCAGGCGTTCGTGCATCAGTGGTGGCAGCTCGCCGGACTGCGCATGCTGATGGGCATGACGCTTGCCGGCCTGTTGCCTTCCATCGCGAAGCTCGCGCGCAGCGCCGTCAGTGAAAACAGCAGCGGGCAGATGCTCGGTTATCTGCAGTCGGCGCAGTTCAGCGGGCAGGTGGTGGGGCCGCTGATCGGCGGGCAGATCGGCGTGTGGTTCGGGCTGCACTCAGTGTTCTTCGCCACTGGCAGCTTGCTGATTGCATGTGCGGGGCTGGCGTACTGGGCGCGGCGGCGCTGAGGTATCGCGCGTGGTCAGGTTTCATTCGGAGCATGTTGGGCTCTTTTGTCGGGGTATGCGAAGCGGGTTGGCGACATTTTCTGACACGCTCCAATCAAGCCCGCACGCCCGCGATCGATGCTTCGTCGACAGGCCGATCATCGATAGGAAAGTGCAGCAGCGCCGCGACGAGACCCGCAACGGCGGTCGCACCCCAGATCAGCGAATACGAACCGGTCGTGTCGAACACATAGCCGCCGAGCCACGCGCCGAGAAAAGAGCCGAGCTGGTGGCTGAGAAACACGACGCCGAACAGCGTGCCCAGATGCCGCGTGCCGAATACTTTCGCGATGAGCCCATTCGTGAGCGGCACCGTGCCGAGCCACGTCAGCCCCATGACGGCGGCGAAGACGACGACGGACACGCTCGTCGTCGGCAGCAGGACGAAGAGGGCGATCGTGCCGCCGCGAATCAGATAGAGCCACGCGAGCACGTGATGCTGACGCCAGCGTCCGCCGAGCCACCCGCATCCCCAACTGCCGATCATGTTGAAGAAGCCGATCAGCGCGAGCGCCGTCGCGCCGAGCCCGACCGGCATGTGGCAGAGCATCAGATAGCCCGGCAGATGCGTGGCGATGAACGCGAGCTGAAAACCGCATGTGAAGAAGCCGAGCGTGAGCAGCCGGTAGCCGCGATGACGCGACGCATACGCGAGCGTCTCGCGCAGCGGCATCGCGTGTGTTTCGTTCGATGCCGATGCGTACACCGATGCCTTGCTCCGACGGCTCGCGCGATCGAGCACGATGCCGAGAGGCGCGGCGAGCAGCAGCACGAAGGCGAGGGCATAGAGCGACGCCGGCACGCCCGCATGCACGCGCACTGTCTGCGCGAACGGCACCATCAGCACTTGCCCGAGCGAGCCGCCCGCGCTGGCGAGACCCATCGCGACACTGCGCGTGTGTGGCGACGCGACGCGTCCGACCGTCGCGAGCACGACGCCGAAGCTCGTGCAACTGATGCCGATGCCGACGAGCAGTCCAAGCCCGAGCACGAGCATCCATCCGGAAGTCGCGCCGGCCGCGAGCGCGAGTCCCGCGGCAAACGTGGCCGCGCCCGTCGCGACCACGGGCGCGGCACCGTATCGGTCGGCCGCGGCGCCGGCGAACGGCTGCGCGAAGCCCCAGACGAGATTGTGCAGCGCAATGGCGAAGGCGACCAGCGTGACGGGCAGCCCGCGATCGAAAGAAAACGGCCCGATGAATAGCCCGAAAGTCTGACGCACGCCCATCGCGGCGCTCAGGATCAGCGCGGCAGCGCCGATGAGCGCCCACGTCGTTGCGCGGTTGGTGTTCGTAGTGCTCGACAGGGATGACATGGCGCGTTTTCCTCCTTGCGCGCATCCTCGCAGGCGAACGTCCGTGCTGACAAACGAAAAGTTTTCGCGAACGGATGAACGCAGTTCAACCGTGACGGTTCGCTTCGTCGCCGTTGTTTTCGATGAACTCCGCCGCCTGCGCGATCAGCCAGTTGCGAAACGCGACGAGGTCCGCGCGGGCGCTCGCTTGCGGCGACTCGCAGAGCCAGTAGGCGGTCTGCGTTTCGACGCTCGTCGCGGACGCCTCGACGAGCGTGCCCGCCGCCAGTTCGCGATCAACGAGCGGACGTCTGCCGATGACGACGCCGAGCCCGGCCGCGGCGGCATCGAACGCGAGCTGGACGGTATCGAAGCGCAGTCCGCCGTGGAGATCGAGGCCGTCGATGCCCGCCGCGTCGATCCATGCCTGCCAGTCCTGACTCGCCGTATCGACGTGGATGAGCGCGGCGCGCGCGAGATCGGGCATGCCGTCCGCGCCCGTCAGCGTTGCGCGATAGGCCGGACTGCACACGGGCACGAGCCGCTCGCCGAACAGACGTTGCCACGACGCGCCGTCGACCGGACCGCGGGAGAGGCGCAGGCCGAAATCGAAGCCATCGACGGGAAAGCCCGCCTGACGGCGCGAGGTGTCGACGGTCACGTCGACGTTGGGCCAGTGCGCGCGGAAATCCGCGAGGCGCGGGACGAGCCAGCGCGCGGCGAGCGTGGGCGCGCACGTGACGGCGATGGAGCGGCGCTTGCGCTTGTCGGGCAGCGTTTGCGTGCCGATGGCGATGAGCGAGAACGCTTCGGCGACGTAAGGCAGATAATGCTCGCCCGCCGCGCTCAGCGACAGCCCGCGCGGCTCGCGCACGAAAAGCTCGACGCCGAGCATGTCTTCTAAAGCGCCGATGCCGTGACTCACCGCCCCCGGCGTCACGTTGAGTTCGGCGGCGGCGACCTTGAAACTGCGATGGCGTGCGGCGGCTTCGAAAAGACGCAGTGCATTGAGCGGCGGGAGGCGCTGGGGCATGTTGGCGTGTTGGATGGACGACGTGTGCGTCTATATTGCCATTGCCGATGCAGGCGATGTCAGCGAGCCGGCTGACGCCGCGCCTGCCACCAGGCAACCAGGCGCCGCGCGATGAGCCTGAACGGCGGGTTGGCGAACAGCACCGCCGCGACGAGCGCGATGCCACCGCAGACGAGAAACGTGCCGCGATAACCGAGCGCCGCCACGAGCGCGCCCGACAACACGCCGGAAAGAATCGAGCCGACGCGCGATGCGTTGAAAAACAGTGCCGTCGCCGCACCCGGGGTTCGCGGCATGAGGTCCTGCATGTAGGTCATGCCGAGACATGAAATCACCGACACGACGAACGCATTGAAGGCCTGCATCGGAATCAGGAACTGAACGCTTTGCGATGCCGCGACCGCAACGAAATAGATCATGTGCACCGCCGCGGACGACGCGAGCCATCGCTGCTTGTCGAGTCGCGAGCCGCGTGCGCCGAGCGCGAGCATCGTCGGAATTTCGAGGAATGCGCCGAGCCCGAGCATCACCGACACGTCGATGCGCGTGCCGTGCATGCCGTGCACGACGTAAAGCGGCAAGACGATCATGGTCGCGCTCGCGGCGAGTCCGACGAGCGTCATCGCGATCGTGGCGCGCCAGATTTCCGCGCGCGAGTGCGACACACCGGCGTGCGGCGGCACGAATTCATCGGTGTCGGGCGCGGTCACTTCGAGCAGCGATGACGGATCGCCTGCATAGTGCGCGGGCGCGCTGTGCGCGTCGCCCTTGGGCGAATCGTGCATGCGCCAGACGATTGCGCCGCACGCGATGAAGCAGGCTGCCGCAAACAGAAACAGTCCGTAGAAACCGGCCGCGGCCAGCACGAGCGCGCCGACGGAGGGGCCGAATACCCAGGCCATCGAGAGGACGGTCCTCAGCGTGGCGAGCGCGAAGGATCGCTCGGCGGCGTCATCGACGGGCAGTGCGGCCCGCGCAAAGGAGAACACGAGCGACATGGCCGAGCCGCCCGCGCCGAGAAACACGACGCCGATCGCGACCAGCGCGGCGTAATTGCGCACGAGACACAGCAGCAAAAAGCCGAGCGACGATGCGATGAGCGCCGCCAGCAGCAATCCGCGATGGTGGCCGTGCCTGTCGGACCATTTTCCGGCGAAAGCGCTGGCGACGACGCCGCTCGCGGCGATGAGCGTCATGAATACGCCGAGCCGCAGAGGACTCATGTCCGCCTGCTCGACGCTGAACAGCGACAGATACGGCGCGGTGAACGACATCGCGACGCCGAGCATCAGCGTTGCGCCGGCGAGTGGGAGGAAGAACGGGATGCGTGTGAGGCTGAAGAGGCGTGTGTTCATCGGACGTGGGTCGGCTTGTAGGCCTCGGGCGCGAAAGTGCGGGTCGTGCTGCGGGCGCAAGCGGCGTTCCGCGCGGTAGCGACGCCCGCGGTTTTGCGGCAGTTTGCCATTGCGATCCGATGATTTGTGTGGCAAACGGTCGATCGTGATGGCCCGGTCGGTATTGCGCTTCGGCGCGAGCTGTAGTGCCCGAGCGTAGATTATGAGGTAAGGCTCTTTGCGGCACGGCCAGCAACTGACGGCTGCGCTTGCCTAGAAGCGGTCGATCATGCCGATCTGCACGCCACGAACGGGCGCGCCAGGATAGGCAGGCGTGAGGCCGGTGACGTTGACGCCTCTCAGCGTGAAGGTTGCATTGCCGCGGTTGCGTAGCATCGCGCCGCTCGCGTACAGCAGCAGCTTCGGCGACACGTCGTATTCGCACGCGAGGCTGAACTGGTCCGCGTCGTTGCCGCCGCCCGAACGGTCGCGCGCGAACGCGTACCCTGCGGAAGCGCGCAAACGCGGGCTAAACGCATAGCGCACGGATGTGGACAAGCCGTCGTTGTGATATCGGGGCGAACCGCCATCGTCGTTGAAGAAGGACACGAACGCCGTCACGTGACCGAGCCGGTACGACACGCCGCCGAGGTTGGAGCGCAACGTCGCCGTGCCGCCGTGCGTCTGCTGATGCGCGTAGGAGATGCGCAACGGGCCTTGACGGTACGCGAAGGTTTCGAAGTCGCCGGACAGGCCGTTACCGCTGCCACTGTCGCGCAACGCGATCATCACCGTCGCCGTCAAGCCGTGCATATCCGGCGACAGATACGTAATGCCGTTGTTGGTGTAGGGCGTTATTTTCGACAGATTGTTGAGGCCCGATGCGATGGTTCCCGCGCCGAAGCCATCGAGTTGTCCCTTGAACGGAATGTAAATCGGCGAATACTGGCGGCCCACGCGCACTTCGCCCCACGGCGCGCCGACACCCATCCACGCCTGGCGATTGAAGAGCGTGCCGGGGGTGGACATGCTGCCGTCGGCGGAGTTGAAGCCACCTTCGAGGTCAAACAGCAGACGCGTGCCCGAACCTAGTGCTTCGGAGCCACGCACGCCAAAGCGCGAGCCGCGATACGCGCCCGAATCCATCCGCGGCGTCCACGATGAGCCGGGATTCGTCACCTCGATGCTCGTATCGATGACGCCATATAACGTGACCGAGCTTTGCGCGTGACCCGCTGATACGCACACGCCGGATAAAACGGCAATGCCGACTGAAACTGCACGCCGCGTCATGGCGTGCGAACGAGAGCGCCTCGCAACGAGGCGACTCGAAGGAATGATCGAACTCATGGAACCTTCGGCGGGAGCCGCCGATACTGCTCAATTGTGGGGAGCGCACGGCGGCACGCGCGTCGGGCGCCGCCGCCGTTCTTCGTCAGAAACGCATCATCGACTCAGCGCATACGCGATGACATAGTCGCCGCGATCAGGCGACTGACGTGCGCCGCCCGCCGAAATCAGCACGTACTGCTTGCCGGTCTTCGGCGAGACATAGCTCATAGGACCGCCCTGGCTGCCCACGGGGAGGCGAGCCTTCCACACTTCCTTGCCGGTCGCGCTGTCGAACGCCCGCAGATAGTAGTCTTGCGTGCCCGCGATAAACACAAGGCCGCCCTGCGTCGCCAGTGTGCCGCCGAGCGTCGGCATGCCGATGGGCATCTTCGCGCGCATCTTGATGCCGAATGGACCGGTATCCTGCACGGTGCCGACCGGCACTTGCCACAGCAGCTTGCGCGTCTTCAGGTCGACGGCAGACAGCGTGCCGAACGGCGGCTTCTGGCACGGAATGCCGAGCGGCGACATGAAGCGGTTCTTGTTCACCGCGTAGGGCGTGCCCTTGAGCGGCACCGCGCCCATGCCCGTGTTCACCGCTTCTCCGCCGTTGCTTGCGGCTGCATTGTCCGTCTTCTGCGCGATCATCTGCACCCACAGTCCGAGGCGCATGTCGTTCACGAAGATGACGTGATGGTTCGGATCGGTCGAGACACTACCCCAGTTCATGCCCCCGAGCGATCCGGGAAAGCTCAGCGATACATCCGTGTCCGGCGCCGTGAAGAGGCCGTCATAACGCATCGACTTGAAACTGATGCGGCAGATCAGCTGATCGAACGGCGTGGCTCCCCACATGTCCGATTCCTTGAGCGGGCCGACACCGATCGTCGGCATGCCCATGGAGAACGGCTGTGTATCCGAATACTGCTCGTTCGGGATCGTGCCTTTCTTAACCGGGCGTTCTTCGACCTTGGTGAGCGGCTTGCCGGTCATGCGGTCGAGCACGAAGATTTGGCCGGACTTGGTACCGAACACGACAGCTGGCTTCGCCGGGCCGTTGCCTTGGGGAAAGTCGATGAGGCTCGGCTGCATCGGCACGT
This sequence comes from Caballeronia sp. INML3B, assembly GCF_023631305.1. Classification (NCBI taxonomy): domain Bacteria; kingdom Pseudomonadati; phylum Pseudomonadota; class Betaproteobacteria; order Burkholderiales; family Burkholderiaceae; genus Caballeronia; species Caballeronia sp. INML3B. The sequence continues at coordinate 8,065 of NZ_JALQDI010000049.1, read as the reverse complement.
CGAAGTCCCAGAGGTCGTTGTGAACGGTCTGGTACACCCACTTTTCCTTGCCAGTGGCCGCATCGAGAGCGAGGATCGACGTGGCGTAGCGATGATCCAGCGGTGTGCGGTTGCCGCCCCACAAATCCACAGACGAGCTGCCCATCGGGATGAACACCGTGTTCATCGCGGGATCGTAGGACATGGGCGCCCACGAGTTCGGCGTGCTGCGCGCATAGGTCTTACCCGGCTGCAGGCGCGCGTTGGGATCGTCGTGGCCGGGATCGAACGCCCAGCGCATCTCGCCCGTCATCACGTCGAAGCCGCGCAGCACGCCGCCCGGCATGTCGGTTTGCACATTGTCCGCGACGCGTCCCCCGACCACGACTGTCGTTCCCGCCAGCGTCGGCGCGGATGTCAGCTGGTACTTCGGATCGGCCGCCTCGCCGAGGCCCGCTTTCAGATCGACGAAGCCGTGATCGCCGAAGCCTTCGCACATTTCGCCGCTATCGGCATCGATAGCGACGAGGCGCGCGTCGATCGTATTCATCAACAAGCGGCGCTGGCAGTTGGCTCCCGCCGTGATGGCGACGGGCGGCACCGGCGTCGCGCCCGCCGACGTAGGCTGAACGAGCGGCTTGGTCGCATCGAAATAAGCGAGACCGCGGCAGCGGTTCCACACCTGCGCCTGCGCGTTTATCTCACGTTTCCAGATTTGCTTGCCAGTGTCCGCATCAACGGCGATCACGTTGTTATGCGGCGTGCAAAGATAGATGCGATCGCCGATCTGCAGCGGCGTTTCCTGATCCTCGGCGCCGTTGCCGGTCGGGCTGATGGGGACATCGCCGGTATGGAAAGTCCATGCGACCCGCAAGTCGTTCACGTTGTCGCGCGTGATCTGATCGATCGCGGCGAAGCGGCTGCCCCCCGGCGTGTTACCGTAATTGCTCCAGTCTTTCTGCGCCTGCTCTTTCGCGACGGGTATGAGCGGCGTCGGCACGCCGTCTAAGGCGACCGTCGGATGCGGCTGGAACATCTGCACGAACGTCACGATCATGCCGAGCGCGATAAGAGCCGCGAGTGCGAAGGCGGGCTTCGCTGCGGACGGCGCGGTATCGGTCTTACGAAGCGACGGCCAGGTGAGGAGTGCCAGCACCATGAAGCCGGCCGGCACCATGAGCCTCGATACGAGCGGCCAAAAATCAAGGCCGACGTCGATTAGCGCCCAGATCAGCGTGCCAATGAATGCTGCGCCGTAGATGACGACAGCGGACGACTTTGCCCGAAAGAACTGCACGGCGGATACGGCAATGACCACGCCCGCAATCAGGAAATAAGCACTACCATGCAATGACACGAGCTTCGCGCCACCGACGACGAAGAACAGGCCCACTGCCAGCAGCGCTAGCCCCAGCAATGCACATCCGGCTCTCAGCGTCGCTGAGGGCCGGGCTTCACTTCCAGACATCTGACTTCTCCCATGAAACTGTTCGCGTGAGGCCGGCACGCGAGAACCGAAAGCTACGTGCAAATGACCGCGAGCGCTCCGTGGTGCGACAGCGACTGCAGTCGATATGCCGATGACCATATCCACCAATCACCGGTGCGAATTTTAAACAATTAGTTAAAACCCTGCAGGATTGGACCTGAAGCTTACTTCTCAAAGACAGGGGGCTGACGCGTCCCGACGAATGGGGGCGACTTGTGAACTCATGCGATCACGCACCGAGTACTCCTGATCCGCATGCGGTTCCATGCGATGCGGTTGGGCGCAGAAAGGGCTTCCCCGATCCGCCGCATTGCTCGCCTTTCGTTGTAGACCGAGCGGGCGGGCAAAACGCCCTCAGCCGAGCTCGATGCCGGTTTGACGAAGCGCTTCACGCAAACCCAATCGCGGGTATTTGATCTCGACAGTGCGCATGTCGCTTAACGCGTCCTGAATGATCCATTCGCGCACGCTGGCGACGATGGGCCGCACCGGCCGGTTCGGCGGTGTGAGCAGACAGCAGCGGCGACTCGTGACGAGCAGTTCCTCTTCGGCCGGCACGAGCGCGCCTTGCGCGAGCCAGTGCGATGTCACGTTCAGCCAGCCAAGCGCGATCCCTTGCCCGAGCAAGGCTGCCTGTACGACGATCGCGTAATCGTTGAAGCGCAGCATGCCGGCCGCATGGCGCTCCTTTGAAGCGAACGCATGAAAACGCTCGTGCCAGCCGCGCTCCTCGTCATCCATGACGATGACCGTATCGCCATGCGCGCGCGCCGCATCCGTCTGCGCGAGTTCGTGATAACGCGGATTGCACAGCGGCAGCAGCGTCTCGGGCATCACGAGCACGGCGTTTTCGTCGATCTCTTCATCGTGCAGAAAGCGCATGCCCAGATCGACATCGACCAGCGGGCCGCCGATGCGCCCCGATATCAATTGAAACCGCATGTCGACCGAGGGAAACGCTTGATTCAAGCGGCTCATGCGCGGCATGAGCCAATGCGTCGTGAAGCCGGTGGATACGGACAGCGTGACCGTTTCGACGCCCGTCGCGCGCGCCTCAATTTCGCGAATCGCGCTTTCGATGCCGCTGAAGCCTTCGGAAATCTTGCGATACAGAATCTCTCCGCTTTCCGTAAGTTGGATACCGCCGCGCACGCGTTCGAAAAGCCGCACGCCGATATGGTCTTCCATGCGCGCGAGCATGCGACTGACGGCGGGCTGGCTCACATAAAGCTCTTGCGCGGCGCGCGTGAAATTCCCGCAGCGCGCGGCCGCTTCGAACACGAAGAGCGCGTTGGCGCTAGGCAGTTTCTTGCGAAGGTTTGGCATGACTTCATGTTATGCCCGATCCAACAATTTTGGAATTGCCGTCAAAAACATGGCGACATAGTATTTTCCCAACCACTGCTCTTTTCGACGAGACGAACGACATGGACGCACGCGCTAAAACGGGAGTGTCGATCAGGTCCGCGACCAAGCGCTACGGCGCGGTGACAGCGCTGGACGACGTATCGCTCGACATCGCGCCGGGTGAGTTCGTCTCGCTGCTCGGGCCGTCGGGTTCGGGCAAGACGACGCTGCTCGGCATCCTCGGCGGTTTCGTGCAGCCCTCATCGGGCAGCGTATGGGTCGGTGAGCGTGACATTACATTTGCGCCGCCGCACAAGCGCGATATCGGCATCGTGTTTCAGAATTACGCGCTCTTTCCGCATATGAGCGTGGGCGAGAACGTCGCGTTCTCATTGCGCGCGCGCCGCGAGCCGAAATCGACGTGGGCGAAGCGCGTCGCCGATGCACTCGCGATGGTCGAACTCAAAGGTTATGAAAGCCGCGGCATTCATCAGCTTTCCGGTGGACAGAAACAGCGCGTGGCGCTGGCGCGTGCAATCGTGTTTCAGCCACAACTCATTCTGATGGACGAACCGCTCTCCGCGCTCGACAAGCAGTTGCGCGAGACCATGCAGATCGAGTTGCGCAGACTGCATCGGCAGCTCGGCGCGACCATCGTCAACGTGACGCACGATCAACGCGAGGCGCTTACGATGAGCGATCGCGTCGCAGTCTTGAAGGACGGCCGGCTCGTGCAGATCGATACGCCAGAACGCCTATATGACCGTCCCTGCGATGCGTTCGTCGCGAGCTTCATCGGCGAAGCGACGATGCTCGATGTCACGCGCGCCGGCGACGATGCGGTGCGTCTCGGCGACACCGTGCTGCGCACTGCGCACCCTTTGCCGCGCGGCGAAAAGCTATTGCTTGCCGTGCAGACGGAAAAGCTCGTCATCGACGGCGACGAGGGTCGTGCGAATGTGAACTGTCTTTCATGCCGCGTGACGGAAGTGCTCTATCAAGGCGAGAGCCTGCGCGTGTTCGCCGCGCTCGCCGACGGCACCGCGATCAGTCTTCGGCAACCCGGCAGCCACGAGGCGCGCAAGCGCATTCCCGCGCCGGGCGCCTCGATGATCGTCGCGCTCGATCCGCAAGACACGATCGTCGTGTCGGCCTGATTCTTTTTACCGCAACCCGTAGAGGATGAAGCAATGAATCTCACTGATTTCAAGGTCCTGACGTTCGATGTCGTCGGCACGCTGATCAACTTCGAAAAGGGCGTGCTGGATTCTGTGCGCCGGCTGGGCGGCCCGAAGGCAAAGGACTTGACCGATGATCAGATCTTCGCGCCGTATATGGACGGCCGTGCGAAGCATCCGGGCCGTTCGAGCCATGAGATGGCGAACGTCTATCTGTACCTCGCGAAACAACTCGGCTTGCCCGAAGATGCGCAAGCCGCCGCAGCATTTCAGCGCGATGTCCTCGAATGGCCCGCGTTCGAGGACTCCGTCGCTGCATTGAAGCGGCTGCGCAAGCACTTCCGTCTCGTGGCGATGACCAATGCGGATCGCGTCGCGTTGTCGGCTTATACGCACACGCTCGGCAATCCGTTCGACGATACCGTGTGCTGCGATGAAACTGGCGTCGCGAAGCCCGATCCGCAATTCTTCGCCTATAACCGCGGACGTCAGGCGGCGTTTGGCTACAAGTTCGAGGAGATTCTTCATACGGCGCAGAGCCAGTATCACGATATCGGCATCGCGACGAAGCTGGGCTATGCAACGTGCTGGATCGAGCGGCGTCAGGGCATGAAGGGCTTCGGCGCGACGCCGGTGCCCGAGGCAGTCACCACGCCGACCTGGAAGTTCGCGACGCTGGCCGCGCTCGCGGATGCCGTCGACGACGAAGTACGCGCCGTCGCCTGACAATGCGCACCCCAACCATGGCATCGCGCCCGCAACCCGAATCGCTATGGCGGGCGATGGCCGCGCGCGTGCCCGTGATGGACGCGCCGGTCAGCACGGGCGCGCCGCTGGCACGCGACATCGATGTGGAGGTGGCGATCATCGGCGCGGGTTATTCGGGCCTGAGCGCCGCATACGCGCTGCAAAAGCGCGGCGTCGAATGCGCGGTGCTCGACGCGAATCCGGTCGGCTGGGGCGCGAGCGGGCGCAATGGCGGCGTGGTGTCGTCGAAGTTCCGGCTGTCTTTTCCGGCCATCGCGGGCGCGCATGGCATCGATGTGGCCAAGCGCATGCATCGGCTCGCACATGACGGCGTGCGTGCGGTCGAGGCGTTCATCGACGAATTCAAGCTGACGCGCGTGCAATTCGAGCACACGGGCAGCTTGCGCTGCGCGCATACGGAGCGCGCGCTCTCATCGATCTGTGCCGAAGCGGACTGGGTGCGCACGATGCTCGGCGATGCTTCGATGACCGTGCAGTCTCACGCGCAAGTGCAGCATGAGACGGGCGCGAAGGGTTTCGTCGGCGGCGTGCTGAGCGCGGATGCGGGCACGATTCTGCCGCTCGAATACGTACGCGGCATAGCGGCGGGCCTGACCACGCGCGGCGTGCCGATCTACGAAGCGACACCGGTGATCGACATGGCGCGCGCGCAAGACGGCCGCGTGCTTTTGCGGGCGCCAGGCGGGGCGGTGCGCGCGAAGCAGGTGATCGTCGCCACGAACGCGTACTCGAATCTGACCGACGCCACGGCTTCCTATCATCGTGAACTGGTGCCGTTCAGAAGCGCGATGATCGCAACGGCGCCGCTGTCGCCTGAGCTCGATTCGCAACTCATGGTGCATCGTCGCAGCTATACGGAAACGCGCCGCATGATGAAGTGGTTCCGTAAAGTCGATGGCCGCGTGCTCTTCGGCGGACGCGATGCATTCGGCAAGGAAGGCGAGCCGACCGGGTTCGACGCGCTGCAACGCGCAATGGTCGCGCTCTTTCCGCAATTGAAGGATGTGGCGGTGGAATATCGCTGGTCGGGTTATGTCGGCATGACGTTCAACGCGCTGCCGCATGTCGGCCGCAGCGACGACGCCACCACATTCTGTCTGGGCTACAACGGCACGGGCGTCGCGATGGCGAGCCTCATCGGCCAGCACGCGGCGGCGCTGGCGCTCGGCGACAAAGCGGAGCTGGCGATGCTCGCACAAGACGGCTTGCGGCCCGTGCCGTTCCATGCGCTGCGCGCGCCGGGCGTGAGGCTCGTCGCCGCGTGGTATCAGTTTCTCGACGCCGTGGGTGCATGATGACGACAGCCAAACGGATTCTCCAGGACACCGCCGTGATGCAAGCCGCGACGATCGACCCTTCGATGCGCCATCAGCGTCGTGAAGATCGCGCGATGCTGCTGTTGATGGTGCCCGCGCTGCTCGTGGTCGTCGTGCTGCTCGTGGCGCCGCTCGTATGGTTGTCGTGGCAGTCCTTCTATCACGATGGCGTGTTGTCGCTCGCGAACTACAGGCGCGTCTTCACGGGCGCGTATCTCGACACATTTCTGCTGACGTTCAAGCTGAGCGTCATCGTGACGGCCATCACGCTATTGCTTGGCTATCCGGTCGCGTACTTCGCGGCATCGATATCGCCGCGATGGAGCGCGCTCGTGCTCGGCATGGTGATCCTGCCGTTCTGGACCAGCGTGCTCGTGCGCACCTACGCATGGCTCGTGCTGTTGCAACGCACAGGCCTCATCAACAAGGCGCTGATCGGTGCGGGCCTGATCGACCGGCCGTTGCAGCTTTCATATAACCAGTTCGGCACCATCATCGCAATGGTGCATATCCTTCTGCCGTTCATGGTGCTGCCTCTCTATTCCGCGATGCAGAAGATTCCGCCGAATCTCTCGCAGGCGGGCGCGAGTCTCGGCGGATCGCCGTTGCATGTGTTCTGGCGCGTGTTCCTGCCGCTGTCGATGAGCGGCGTGCTCGCGGGCGTGACGCTCGTGTTCGTGCTATGCCTCGGCTTCTACATCACGCCGGAACTAATGGGTGGCGGCAAGTCGATGATGGTGTCGATGATCGTGAGCCGCAACGTCGAGATCTACAACAGCTGGGGCGCGGCGAGTTCGGTGAGCGTGGTGCTGCTCATCTGCGTGTTCGCGATCTTCTACGGCGTGAGCCGCGTGATTCCGCTCGAAAAGACGCTGGGGGCGAAATGAACCCGATATCGTTTGGCCGCGTGACCCTGGGCGCAACGGTGATGCTGATACTCGCGTTTCTGATGATTCCGGTGATCATCGTCGTGCCGCTTTCTTTTTCCGACGCGCGCTTCCTGACGTTTCCCCCGCCGGCATATTCGTTGCGCTGGTATCACACGTTCTTCGATAACCCCGCGTGGATCGATGCCGCCAAGACCACGTTCGCAGCTTCGACGTGCGCGGCGCTCATCGCGACGCCGGTCGGCGTCGCGGCGGCTTATGGCATTCAGTACGGATCGCACTGGTCCTTGCGCTATCTGCGACCGCTGTTGATGCTGCCTTTGATGGTGCCGATCATCATCGTAGCGGTGGGCGTGTTCTTCGTATTCACGCAGATGGGTTATGTGAACACGCTCGGCGGCCTCATCATCGCGGATACGATGCTCGGTTTGCCTTATGTGCTGATTTCCGTCGGCGCGGATTTGCGCACGTTCGATCGCACGCAGGAGATGGTCGCGCGCAGTCTCGGCATGAACCGCTTTCGCGCATTCATGGCGGTGACGCTGCCGCAGATCAAGGCCAGCGTGATTTCCGGCGCGGTGTTCGTGTTCATTCAGGCGCTCGATGAAACCGTCGTTGCGCTGTTCATTTCCGGCGGCAATAATCAGACGCTTACGCGCCGCATGTTCGTGACGTTGCGCGATGAAATCGATCCGACCATCGCCGCCATCAGCACGATGCTGACGGCGCTGACCTTGTGCCTCGTGATGATCGTCGTCGTGAGCAGGCGTTCATCGTCGGCCGCGCGGGCCTGACTCTTTCGCTACGGAAAAACATGCGACATCTACAGCAGTTCTATATCGACGGCGAATGGGTCGAGCCTTTCGGCAGCATGCGTTTGCCCGTCATCGATCCATCGACCGAAGAAGCGATCGGCGAAGTCGCGCTCGGCGATGCACGCGATGTGGATCGCGCGGTGGCAGCGGCGCGGCGCGCGTTCGTGTCGTTCTCGCAGACGCGCGTGGCAGAGCGCGTCGCGTTGCTCCAGCGTCTGCTCGAAGCGTATCTCGCGCGTTACGACGAGATGGCCCAAGTCATCTCGCGCGAGATCGGCGCGCCGGC
>NZ_JALQDI010000048.1:0-117171 GCF_023631305.1 Caballeronia sp. INML3B | reverse complement strand
TGTCTCCGTCAAGCTGAACGCGCCCATCATGCGTCGAAATATTCAGCAGTGGGAAACGGTTGTGCCGAGTCGCTTACGAACAGCGAACAAATTTTTTTTTGCTCAGACGTCGGCGGAGGCAGGCGAATGACTGCACCGCTCGGAAAAGAGCGCCTCGGTACTTTATCGAACGACCGACGGGTTTGGGTCGTGGGTGTGAGTTCGGACGAACTCGGGGGCGCGGTCTCCGTCTCAAGACGGCCCATGTCTGCAGCCCGCCATATCGCTGACGTAGAAGCGAAACACGTCGAACGTTGGCAATGGCCGAAGCGCCGGTGTCCGCCGTCGGCCAGGGTTCGGCGCGTCAGTCACTCGGGAGCATCAACCCTTTGCGACCGATGGCGACCATGCTTTCTGGTCGGTCTCAGCCGCGAATATAAACCCCGGCGAAGCTCAGGCGACCCGATAGCGAGCGCGGCTCGTCGCCATCCAGCACCATGCCGGCTCATGTTGACATGACGAAGTCAGGTAGAACGAACTGACCAAGCTCCTCAATGACGTCACCTGCGGCGCGTTGGCCGTATTTCAAATTGATGATCACATGGTTGACGCCGACCTCCTGCAAGGTGTGCAGCAGCGCGATCAAGTGAGATCGTCCCAGTTGATAGCCCAGATGGATCGACCGTGGTGGTGTCTGCGGGTTATCTGTCAGGTCGATGTATAGCGACTGGGTAAAGGGTTTGAACAGTTCACCGCATTCGGCACGAACCGCCGTGCGCCAGCGCTCGACAATCAGCTGCTGGGTCTTCGGTGCACGCGGATAGCTGATCCAGCCATGACTGCAGCGGGCAATCCACTCCAGCGTCTGGCGGCTATGGCCGGTGACGAAGAAAGGAATTTCAGCCGTAGTCGGCTTGGGAATCAGATCTGCCCCCTCGAGCTTGCCGCCGGACCAGGTCAAAGGCACGAAGCTCTTGAGCTGAACCTCGCGAAATACCTCGAGGTATTCGCGGAACAGGCTGCCGCGCTGCTCCGGGTCGACACCGAATGCTGGAAACTCTACTGGACGGTCACCGGAAGCCACGCCGAGTAACAGGCGGCCACCACTGAGCTGATCGACGCTAGTTGCAGCCTTGGCGGTGTGTAGGGGATTGCGGATTGGCAGGATGACCGACGCGGTACCCAACGCGATCGAGCGAGTGTGTGCCGCCATGAAACCCAGGTAGACCCAGGGATCGAAGACCTGGCCCGAATCACCGAAGGTGGGATCGCGTAACGGCACGTCGCGAAACCAGAGGGCCGAGAAACCCAGCTTCTCGGCACGTTGGGCCAGGCTTACTTGGTCGAGCATAGTCGGTGCATCGCCGGTAAAGGCCTCTAGGGGAAAGAAAAGACCTAGGCTCAGGCGGCCTTGGCGGTAGGTGCGCTGAAAGGCAGGTTGTTGCTGATAGGGAATGGAACTCGGAGTAAACATGCTTCTCCTACCTATTTCCGGATATAGATTTCCGAGGGGCTGAACAAACGCCTGCGATCCTGCTCTGGTGGCGTTAGCTCGCCGATTCTCTCCGTCGCGGCGCGCAACGCGAACGGAGCGCGGCCACCGCGTCGCCAATCGGTTCGCTGCCACCGGCAAATCCGACGATCGTGTTGACAAGGCCCACTCTGAGCGTTTCGAGCACGACGTCGGCAACATCTTCGCGCGAAACGGAGGCGCGAGCGGACTGCGCGTCGGTGGTGATCTCAATCGTCCCGGTGCCCGGCTCCATGGTCAGTGTGCCGGGACGCAGCACAAGATAATCGAGTCCACTGCGGATTAGATAGTCGTCCGATGCACGCTTCATCTGGGCGTAATGCTTAAGTGCATCCGGGGCGCGTTCGGGGGCGTAGGCCAGCAAGGTGCTGACGACGATGAAGCGGTCCGCACCATACTGTTTTGCACAAGTCACCGCCTTGATGATCGCGTCCCGGTCGATCTGACGCTCCTGCTCGGCGCCCTCAGTTTCAGCGGATCCAGCGGCAAAGATAACCGTATGTACCCCCGCGAGCGCCGCGCAAAAGTCCTGCGTCAGGTCGACGATCACGGGACTCGCGCCGAGGCCTTCGAAATGGGCCCGCTGCGCCTCGTCGCGTAGCAAGGCACGAAACGGCGTGCCCGCACGGTGCAATTTTTCTGCCACTAAGCGGCCGGTGCGGCCGGTGGCGCCAATTAATGCAATGCTCATCGTGTCACTCTAAGAACACATCTCGGCGGGATGCACGAGCTGTCGGTGTGCTGACCCGTTCCCGACGGCCATCAGCTACCGGAATCGCGGTCAAGGACGGCAGGGTTACGTTGTCTGGTTTCGTGCGCAGTTGGACGCAAAGGCGCAAGGCCGAGAGGAAGCGATATGTCCGGAACCCACTTCAGTTCCTACTCCGGGTACCGCTCGAGGTTTGCGTCGGTTCTGATCGTTGCTCCTTATCGGTTCGTTGATAGACTGAGCCGCGCAAGGGGACTGCGCCAGCGCCACACGAATCGATCCATCGTAACGCGTGCCCACGTGCATTTCTTCCCTTCGCCTGCGCAGTTATTGCGCAATGCTGCTTTCAGTTCATCCACCTTCCTTGCGAATAAACATGACGACTCCGCGACCGTGGAACGGCAGTGTCAACGCAAGGAACTGGGATGACGCCCGTCCCGCAGGACGCTTCGTAAGGCGCGACGACTCGAAATAGCGCCGCTGCGCCTCCGCGTCGAGCGTGCCGATGCGAGCGACGACTTCCCGCGCCTGACACGCCGGTAAATCAGACGAGCGCGTCGCGCGGGATATCGACATTCACGTTCTTGAGGTTGTGTTCTCGCGCGCATCGTACGCGCACGAAGCTGCGCAGGCGTTATGCAGTTTTCGACGGGCAGGGTGTTCATGCGTGCGACGGCAGCAAGTCCGGCACTCGAGCCCGGCGCGGCTACGACGGCAGCTTCGCCGCGAGTACATCGATGTTCATGATTTCCGGCGGTTTGGCGAAGAGATCGGGCGCCTTCGCCATCAGCGCCTCGGCTACCTTGCCGGAGAGGTGCGCCTGGCGTCCGGCATCGTCGGGGAACGCATCGAAGATGCCGTACACCGACGGCGCGATTTTCAGCCCGAACCACGCGATCGTCGCGGGTTCCTGCTCGACGAGCGGCAGTCCGCCCATCAGGAAGCTTTCGACTTCCTGCTCCTTGCCCGGCTTCGCTTCGAGCCGGACGAACAACGCGGTCTTGACCATGCCTGCCTCCTTGTTGATGCCGTTTGCGGGTATCGACGGGAATTCCAAACCGTCGCCGATGGTGTATTGATCGGAAGCGCCGTCGCACCAGCATATAGCGAAGAGTCTCCTGATACACAGTCTGATTTGAACATCCTTGGCGGGCTTCACCGTATTGATCGGCATTATCAACCCGCTCGGGGTCGCGTTCGTGTTTCTCGACGAATGGAAGGGCTTGCGGGCAACGGGCTGCCTTTGCTGCAGCCACATCGCGCCTGGCGCTGTGGGGACGTCATACTCTGCCGGCCACTGCGTCGTGGTCGCGGCCCAAGACCGACGTATCGCAGCGGTCGTGTCGATGACCCCCGCAATGGACGGCTTCGCCACGCTGCTGCACCTCATGCGCCAAGGCGAGATCGGTCTGCTGCTCTCTCGCGTGTTCGCGGTTTGATGCTGTCCGCAATCGTGGACACCGACACGGAAGTCCTCAGATCGCTGGGGGTACGACAAAGAGGCTGAGTCGAACAGGGCAGTTTCCGTGACAGAGTGCAGTCGGCCAAGAAGCGTCATTCGCTTGAGCCGTCGATCAGACGTTCAGACGTCGGTTTCACTCAGGACGCAGCCATTCGCGATGTCGCGCTCGAAATCAGCGTCGAGCTGTTTTCCATTGAAGGCCTGGCTGAAATAGCGGCCAGCAATGAATTTCCGGGACGGCTTTTTGCGAGTTCGTCGAACATCCGTAATGTGCGGACGTTCTTTTCGACGCACCGGCCGAAGTTCGAGGCGAACGCCCCGATTGTGAATCTTCGAAAGCGGCAGACTAGCTGAGGGCATGGCAGCGCCGCATCCGCCCCCCAATGGAGCGATGAACCGGGGTGAGCGCAGGATCGTGACACATCCGAGCAGAAACCGGAAAGAAGCGCGCGCGGGCGATGGCTAGACTGGCCGAGAGCGGGATCCCTACCGATGTGATCTGACGCCGACGCTTCGATGCATCTATGGCAGCACTCTTCGGGGCAAGTCAAAAGCAAGGAGCAAATATATGCCTGATACGGAAATCGCGCCGGGAAAAGCCGGGCAGCACGACGAGCAAATCGCACTACGCAAGCTGTTCGAACCCATAAAGGTGGGACCGCACAACCTGCGTCATTGTGTCGTAATGGCGCCGCTGACGCGATCGCGCGCGAGCCGCCCAGGCAACATACCGTCGCAGCTCAACGCCTGCTATTACGCGCAGCGCGCATCGTCCGCGCTCATCATCAGCGAGGCGACGCAGGTGTCGATGCAAGGGCAGGGCTATGCATGGACGCCTGGGATTCATACTCGCGAGCAGGTCGAAGGCTGGCGGCTGGTGGCGGACGCCGTGCATGAGGCGGGCGGGTTGATGTTCATGCAGCTCTGGCACGTCGGGCGCATATCGCACCCCTCGTTGCAGCCCGATGAAATGCTTCCCGTTGCGCCGTCTGCGGTCACGCCAAGAGCGGAGGCGTTCATCGAGAACGAGCGCGGCGAAGGTGTCGTCGCGCCCTGCGTCACGCCTCGCGCGCTGCAGGTCGAAGAGATGCCGTATCTCGTGCGCCAGTACTTCAGGGGTGCGCGCAACGCAAAGGCTGCCGGTATGGACGGCGTCGAAGTGCACGGAGCGAACGGGTATCTGCTCGACCAGTTTCTGCTGTCCGGCTCGAACCGCCGCACGGACGAATACGGCGGGTCGAGCGAGCGCCGGGCGAAGCTGCTCTTCGAGGTGATCGAAACGGTTTGCGAAGTGTGGGGCCCGGAAAAGGTCGGCGTACGGCTCTCGCCTCTCGGCACCTTCAACGACATGCATGACGACAATCCCGAGGCGACCTTCTCTTACGTCATCGAGAAGCTCAACCGATACGGGCTGGCTTATCTGCACATCGTCAATCCCGCGCTGGCGGCAACCGGCGAGGATGTCGCCTTCACGGAGCGCGCGAAACGCATGAACGAGCTGATACGCCGCACTTATCGTGGTGTGCTGATGGTCGCGGGCGGGTTCGACGGCAGCAGTGCGGAAAGGTGGCTCGAGGACGGCAACGCGGACCTGATTGCGTTTGGACGCCTGTTCATCGCTAATCCCGACCTGCCGGAACGCTTCCGGTCGCGCGCTCCGCTCAATTCGCCGGATCCGTCCACGTTCTACGGAGGCGGCGAGCGTGGGTATACCGACTATCCGTCGCTCGCGCAGGAGCGTGGGGAGGCCCCACGGTCCGTGATCGACGGACGTTGGAGATAGGCAATCGTTGGCCGGCGGGCTCTCATGCGTCACCCAAGGATTGCGATGTGCGCCGAGCCGGCCACCGATCACTTAGAGGCTCATATGGCTGACACTACCTGGGTTGTCGTTGCCGACGGCAGCCGTGCACGATTCTTTGAGACACCGGGACTCAAACTGGATTTGCGGGAAATCGAAGACCTGGTCAATATCGTCCCGAGTGGACTGGCGCTCAGCGAGAAGGATCGCGAAAAATTCGCGAAGACCGTCGCCAACTATGTCGAACAGGGACGGCTTCAACACCGATATCAACGATTGCGATTTGCCGTGGAGCCGAAGTTTCTCGGGATGCTGCGCGAGCGTCTGAGCGAGGAGACGCGTCAAATGATTTTTGAACAAATCGACGAAGATCTCTCGGCCCTCGATGCGCGCGAGATTCAAGCGCACCTGCAAAGGCATTGACGGCGACCTGCCAGATGCCATTTCGGGACCGCTACAAACGCTTCTTGCGAGGCTTGTCCAAGTACGCACCTCCTGAGCGCGATGACCCACCCCTTGGAATCGTTGTCGGCGTTCCTGGCCAACTGCGCGCCCTCCGGAATGACTGCGACAAATGGCGCACTTATGAGCATGGAGTGATTCACACCGAGGTCGTCACAGCCCGCGGCCTGCACAACTGACGTGCCCGCCGGTATAACGAGCCGAAGTCCCTGCACGGTATTCGGCCCGCCGTTGGTGAAGCGACGTTCATCGGTTGGCAGCGTAGCCCGGGTCCCGGCGAGACGGCGGAAAGCCGGCGCGCCTCGCTGCGAAGACAGTTGAAAAGGTGGCAGCGCATGTCATCGCCGTCGATGAAAGCGGTTGTACACCGAACGGCAAATGCGAGCGCGCCGTCCTTGTTCGCGAACAGGCCGAGCTTGCCGAGCGACGTTGCATGCCCGTTCTCGTCGAGGATTGAGGCTGTAGCCATGACGGTGCGTCCTGCCGACGCAACACGCTTGATCGATCCGTGACGTACGTCGCCAGCTGCGAAGTCGGCGAGGGCGCAAGGGCTGTGGCGCTGGTGCATCGCTATCTGAATAGCGTGTGAGCGTAAGCGCAACCTTGATCCGCACGTGCGCGCACCTGTCCGAGGAGTACGATCATGACCCCTGGTTGCACGCATCCAGGCGAGCCCGCATTCTCCACACGCCCATCGACTATTGCGTGGACTGCGTCAAGCTTCGCCAGCCGTGGGTACATTTGCGGCTTTGTCTTTTCGTGCGGACACTACCGCGGCCGCTTTCCATCTTTGACGGCTTCATGCGGGATATCGTCGAGGGCCATGGAAGCTGACGAGCTGTTTCCGATGTCGCCGTGTGCGCACCGCGCTACTTGATCTCGAGGCGCCGCTTCGCGGCGGGTTCATTCGCCGCTTTGGGCACCCGCACGGTGAGCACGCCGTTCTCGAAATTCGCTTCGGCGCGTTCTAGATCGACGCCGGAGGGTAGCGGAATCACGCGCTGGAACTGTCCGAACGCCCGCTCCACCCGGTAGCAGCCCTTCTCGTCGCCCTTCGATTCGATGCGCTTCTCGCCGGTCAGCACCAGCATGTCCTCAACGACTTCGAGCTCCACGTCCTCGCGCGACAGTCCTGGCAACTCGGCCACGATGCGAAGCGCGTCGCCGTCGTCGACCACATCGAGGCGCGGCTGAAAGCGGCTGGGGCTGAAGTCGCCGAACCAGTTGCCGATCGGTCCCATCCCGCCGAACGGATCGCGTATCAGGTCGGTGAGAAGATGCAGGGGATCGGGCAGCGGCCAACGCGCCGCATCGAACGATGCTGGCCATGTGGACGCGCCCGCATCCGAGGTCGACGGCGCGGGGGCTTGCTGCGAGGGCGGGGTGTTCAGCTTCGCGCCCGCGGCCTTTTCCTCCGGGCTCTTGCGCAGGAAGCGGAAGGGGTTCCACTTATCGAGGTCCAATAGCATCGCTATGCTCCTTGTCCGATGAGCCGTCAGAGCGGCCCGAATCTTCAGTGACTCCTGCCTTGGCGCTCGCGGCCGACGTCAGCCCTTTGCATATTCGAATTCCGGCAGCTTTTTCAGCGCATCCTTGTTAGCGCCGACCAGGATTGCCTTCGGCGCTATCTGCTTGAACTGCTGAATGGGGATGGCGACTCGGTGCGCCGCCATCCCGAGAAAGCCGCCGACGTCGATAATCGCGGCCGAGAGCGAGCCATCGGGCGCGACAATCAGGTCGTCGACGCGGCCGATCTTTTCGTTCTTTTCGTTGTAGACATCAGTGTGGATCATCTTCGATGCGCGCCAGCCTGTTGCGACCAATTGCGCTTCGGTGACGGTCACTCCGAGCGTCGCCTTGCCGGCGATGGGCGCATCCTGCGCGGTCGCGCCGCTGGCCACAAAGCCACCAGCGGATAGCGCCAGGATAAATGTCGACAGCCTTGCGGCCGATGCGAGGTTAGTCATCATGGCGTTCTCCAAAACGCGCAACGGATACGTGTACGCCGGGCGCAGGATGCGCTCATGAGTGCTGCGGCGTGTTTTGCTTGTCGCGAAGGACAGCGCTGCGCCAATTCCGTGCGCCGAGGCCCAGGACGAACAGAAGCGCGCCGGTCACGATGGCGTACGTGCCGATCATCCAGACGAGGGCAACGGCTCCAGCACCCGGGAAGGCCACCACGAAGATGCCGAACAGGACCGACAGGCTACCGACGCACAACAGCAGCCACTGCGTGCGGCCGTGCCTTTTCAGCCGAACCCAGGCG
Source organism: Caballeronia sp. INML3B (assembly GCF_023631305.1). Taxonomy (NCBI): domain Bacteria; kingdom Pseudomonadati; phylum Pseudomonadota; class Betaproteobacteria; order Burkholderiales; family Burkholderiaceae; genus Caballeronia; species Caballeronia sp. INML3B. Next base: position 108,961 of record NZ_JALQDI010000048.1, on the reverse strand, counting down.
ATGAGGTCGAGCACTCCGGTGACAATGGCGTTCGCGCCCATCACGGTGATCAAGACGAGCGCCGTGACGCCCGGCGCCGCGACGGCGATCAGGCCCGAAGCGATCGCGCACAGGCCGAGCAGCAAGGGAATCCACCAGTCGGTGCGGATCGAACGATGTCCTATCGCCGCGCTGACCGCCGCGACGCCTCCGATGAGTGCATACGCCGCGAACATCGCGACGAGAAGCAGCAGCGTGAGACCAGGCCAGAAGAGCGCAAGGAGGCCAAAAAGGATTCCCGCGGCGCCCCGCAGCGCGAGCATCCACCATGCGCGTCCGAGCAGTTCGTCCATCGGTTGGGTTCCTCAGCCGGATCGCCGGTATCCGGCTAATACAGCGCGTGCAGTTTTTGTTTAGTCAAGCCTACGTTCGCCAGGCGCGCTCTTCTTTCGAGTTCCTGCCCAAAGGTGTCGGACTTCTGCGTTTGTCGGTCGCTCACCGATCCAGTCGAAAGCGCATCGACAGATCGTAGGCGGTGATGCGCAAGGCGAATCGATATGGGTCCGGCATTGCCCAGTGACGTTGCGGGCAGCCGGTGAACGAGGGCTTGCTCCAGCTACTGATCTGGTCGCGAAAGGGTTCGAGTGTCGGAGTGAGCTTCTTGCGGCCCATGAGCCCGGCGCGCGCTATGTCGCGGTCGGAATCGCCTTGCCGCATACGGACAAGGACTTGGCGGTACTCAAACAATTCGAACCTCCGGTTGGCCCTGGGCGCTTCTCAGAAAAGAGCGAAGCGTGCCCAGTTGGGAGAGTTCGAACCGCGTTCTGCCACATGGCACAGGTGGCGCCTATACGCCGACCCTCCGCTGGCGCCTATGCGCCGATCACCAATTGGCTCCTATACGGCGATCCGTGACATATGGTTCGCGTCGAGGCCGGCAGTGCCCGTTTCGGGCCGCTCGACCCCTTGAAACCGCGCATCCAATAGGGGGACCTAATAAACCGCTTTTATGCGGTGGATAGGGTGTACAGTGAGCAACGGCCCTCACTTTGTCGGTCGGTCGTCAGAGGTAGTGATGCGATTGGCTTCCGAGATACCATCCTTTTCGGAAATGAGACTGTCTACCAACTGGCTCGTCAGGCGCGGCTCGGCAATCTCATTGTTGGGTCAGGCAGATCGACGGCGCAAAAGTAGCGATTTCCTGCAAACAGTATGACCATCTGATCGTGGCTCTCGATTTTCTCGAATGCGGGCCGCAGTTGCGATGCCGTCAGGCATCGCACATGTTTCCGGGCACATGTCGATGCCTAGGAAATTATCTTTCAGTCGACGGCGAAACGCACACGCAGGCCTGACTGGAAGTTCGAAAAATCGATATTCGGCCGCCGCTGACATGTTTTCGTGACTTTTCAAAGGCGGCACTAATCTCGGAAGTAGTCGACGCGCAAGGAGCCAGAAACCGCTGCGCTATGGCGGGGTCACTGAATCTTGGGCAAATCGCCGGCAAGTCCCGATGGACGGGCTGCTTGGCCCTGCTGGCTCAGCCGTCTTTTCTTCGACCGGGCACGTGTGCTCAAAGGCACGATAACCGCAACACCGATACGGTCGGGATCGAAAACGACCCGGCGAACCAGTCCGAACCTTTACATCAAACGGACAAACACCAGGAAGGCAGTCATGAATGATCGATTGGTTGACGTAGTAGACCGCAGCGGCACGGTGCTGCACACGTACCCGATTACCCTAAGTGATTCGGGCAACGCCGCGCACGACTCGGAATACCAAGCCAAGGCGCTCGAAGCAGCCGCCCACGGCCGGCTTGTCCCCGATGCTGAACTCGGCACCCTGACGGCCAGGATGCATATTAGTCGGGGCGGGCAGATGGCTCCCTACGGCGATGACCTGGAGAAAAACTCAGAGACGAAGCTCGGTTTAGAACAGGCGGTTCGGGAACGCGCGTATTTGCTCTGGGAGAAGGACGGGCGCCCTGAAGGGTATGCGCAAGAGTATTGGCATCGCGCTCTTGACCAGCATCTTCGGGAGCGGGCCTACGTTTTGTGGCAGCAAGAAGGAAGTCCCGAGGGGCGGCAAGATGAATATTGGCGTCGGCTTGTGGATTTCCAGGCTCAGTGAGTGCCGCGCGCCCGGTTGTCCGGGCCGTACGGCGAAATAACCGCCTAGCAGTGTGATCTTCAGGTCGGTCAGTGCAGCCCAGCTGAGGGTCGAACAAAACGGACGTAGCTGGGAGTTACTCGTGCGGCCGGCAGCCCGCCAACTGAAGAATGCCAGCGCCGACGCCTCTTTAGCGTGCTGCGTCGCAGTGCATGCGCACGGGTCGATGGATCCCATCAAATCTCGATCTCTGCGCGCCAGGCATTGCTCGCCTTCGAGCCACTCGACGACATCAACGTATTTCGACTGCAATCTGGAATCCTGCACTGGCCTGTGGCGCGACAATTTGGAGGAGAGAATTGCTTTTCATTTCATCAAAACTTCTCGAGCGTCAGATACATGCTTTTTACTTGGGCAGATAACGGAAGAAAATATTGAAGTGGGCAGCGTCCTACGTACCTGCCATGTGAAAGCACGAGCCTTTTTCAAAGGAGGACCGATAACGGCGTGTTCAGTGGAGCGTCAGTGCTTTGGAGCGCCAAACACTGCCTCGCGTGGCGCCCGACATTGAGCCCAGAGCTTCCGTGCAGATTCCTGTCTGAGCGGTCTGCATTTCCTGCACTACACTCGTTGATGTAGAACAAAGACGTCGTGCGCACGGGAGAAGGCGTCATGAGCCGGCCGCTGGATGATGAACTCTTGCGCGCGTCGCGCGTCAGGCCTGCCAGGCGCTGGATCGCATGGTTTTTCGCCATCGCGAGCGTGATCATTTGCGCGGTGGCGGTGCGCATGACGCAGATCGAAATGCAGACCTCGCTTCGGCAGGCCCGTTACTTGTCGGAGTTGGGGCGCGAGATCGGCTTTTCTGTCGGCGAGGGACCCAGCGCCAGCGTTCCGCGGGCGTCCGCCGGACCCTATGATGTGCGGCTCGGCTATGCGTTGCTGCCGTCGTTCGAGGAGCGGCTCCTTGCGCGCGGGTTTGCCGTCACCGCGCAGGCGCGCGGCTCGGCAGCCATGCTGTCAATGGCCGATCGGGGCCTTTTCGTTCCCTATGAAGAGAAGGACCGCGCCGGGCTTGCACTGCTCGATTCGCGCGGCAACCCGCTTTACAGCGCTTCGAGTCCCGGTCTCGCCTACGAGAGCTTCGAGTCCATTCCGCCGGTCATCGTCAATGCACTGCTGTTCATCGAGGATCGCAGCCTGCTCGACAACAGCCTGCCCAACCGCAATCCGGCAATCGACTGGGGACGCTTGGGCCGCGCACTCTTCGACCAGGGCCTGCGAGTCGTCGACAAGCATGCCCCGCAACCGGGCGGCAGCACGCTGGCGACCCAGATCGAGAAGTTCCGCCACTCGTCGGGCGGACGCACGGCGTCGCCGCCGGAGAAGCTCCGCCAGATCGCATCGGCTTCCGTGCGTGCGTATCTCGAGGGCCCGCAGACGATGCCCGCGCGCCGCCAGCTCGTCGTGCGCTATCTGAACTCAGTGCCGCTTGCGGCGCGGCCGGGCATCGGCGAGATCAACGGGCTTCCAGACGGCATGGCCGCGTGGTACGGACGCGACTTCGACGAATACAACCGCATCCTTAACGCACCAGTTTCGGCCGACATGCTCGATGCGCAGGCGCTCGCGTTCAAACAGGCGCTATCGCTGATGATTGCGCAGCGCGCGCCATCGCGCTTTCTGCGCCCGGGCAGCCCGGAGCTCGAGCGCCGTACCGACAGCTACCTGCGCCTGCTCGGGGCGAACGGCATTATCGCCCCGGCGCTGCGCGACACGGCGCTTGCCGTGCCGCTCGAACTGAATCCGGCGCCGCATCGTCGCGCGGCGGTGTCGTTCGTCGCGCGTAAGGGCGTGACCGCGCTGCGCTCGAACCTGCTTACGATGCTGGGCGTTTCCAGCCTCTACGATCTCGACCGTCTCGACCTCAGCGTCACCGCCACGCTCGACGACGCGGTGCAGCGGGCCGTGAGCGAGCGGCTCGCGAGCGCGGCCACCCGCGATGGCGCGGCGGATGCCGGGCTATTCGGCTATCACATGCTGCGGCCCCGCGATAATCCTTCGAACATCTCGTACAGCTTCACGCTGATGGAGCGCAAAGGCGGCTCGAACCTCGTGCGCGTGCAGACCGACAGCGTCAACGAACCTTTCGACATCAGCCGCAGCGGGCGACTCAACCTGGGCTCGACAGCCAAGATGCGCACGGTTATCACCTACCTGCAGATCGTCGCGGCGCTGCACGCGCGCTATGGGGCGATGAGCGCAGCGCAGTTGCGAGTCGTGACGCCCGACCGCCAGGATGTCCTGACGCGCTGGGCGCTCGACTATCTCGCGAAGACCCCGGACCGCTCGCTCCCCGCGATGCTCGATGCTGCCGTCGCGCGCAAGTATTCCGCGGGCGCCGGCGAGACTTTCTACACCGGTGGCGGCGCACAGGCCTTCTCCAACTTCGAGGCGACCGACAACTCGCGCGTGCTCACCGTGGAGAGCGCGTTCCAGCATTCAGTGAATCTCGTGTTCGTGCGCCTGATGCGCGATATCGTCCATTACGAAATGGTCGAGGCGGCGGGGCCGTCGTCGGACTGGCTCAACGATCCGGTGGTGCGTCACGCCTACCTGACCCGTTTCGCCGACGCGGAGAGCCGCGTGTACATGAACCGCTTCTACACCAGATACCGGCTCCGGACTGCAGACGAGGCTCTTGCGCTGCTGTTGCGCGACGTGCGCAAGTCGCCGCCGAAGCTCGCAACGGTGTTGAGAAGCGTCGCACCCGACGAGCCGCAGGCGTGGTTCGATGTCCGCATGCGCGCGGCGCTGCGCGGCACGCCGTCCGCGTCGATCACGGACGAGGACCTGGCGAAGCTCTACGTCAAATACGGCGTCGACAAGTTCAATCTCAACGATCGCGGGTATATCGCGAGCGTGCATCCGCTTGAACTGTGGACGCTGAACTATCTGCGATCGCATCCGCTTGCGACGCTGACTGACTTGCAGGAGGCGAGCCGCGATGCGCGCGCCACCGCCTATTCATGGCTCTTCAAGACACGCTATCACGCGACGCAGGACAGACGCATCAAGCGCATGGTCGAGTTGCAGGCGTATGCGCAGATCACGAAAGCGTGGCGCGCGCTCGGCTACCCGTTCTCATCGGTTACGCCTTCCTTTGCTACCGCGATCGGGGCTTCGGGCGACCGTCCGGAGGCGCTCGCGCAACTGGTCGGTATCGTGGAGAACGGTGGCCAGGGTCTCGCCACGCAGCGCATCTCGACGCTCGAATTCGCGAAAGATACACCGTTTGAGACCCGGTTCACCCAGGTGAGCGCGCCGGCGAAGCCGTTGCTCGCGCCCGAGATCGCAACGGTGGTTCAACGGCTCCTGCGCGACGTGGTCGAGGGCGGCACGGCGAAGCGTCTCGCCGATGGCCTGACATTGCCCGATGGCCGCGCACTCGACGTCTCCGGCAAGACGGGCACCGGCGACCAGCGCTTCAACGTGTATGCCCGCGGCCGGCGTCTCATCGAATCGCGCAAGGTGAACAGGACGGCCACGTTCGTCTTCGTGATCGGCGAGCGCTTCTTCGGCACGATCACGGCCTACGTCCGCGAGCCTTACGCCGCGCATTACGACTTCACAAGCGCGCTCGCCGTGCAGTTGCTGAAGTCGCTCGGGCCGGCGCTGCAGCCTCTACTGGCCGACGGACAGGCGGCTGGAGCCGCCGGCGAAGCGAAACCGGAATCCCGGTAGAAGCGCGCGTCAGGATGCCAGGCGCAGATGCCGCTTGCCGGAAGTGGTGTTTTCCGAGGGTCCGGTATGGCGTGAATTGCGCCCTGGCCCAATGCGAACGGGCGATCATCCGACGATGTCGATCCTGCGTGCTCGCGTGATACACGCGCGGCATCCCCTGAACCTGCAATCCGGCGCCTGCGGGATCCAGCGATGCCGGATTGCGCGGACCGTCCCGATCGTTCATTTCAAATCGACAGGCACGAAGCTGCGCACACGCTCGCGCTGAATCAGCAAGGCAAGCAGCGCCGTGTTCGAGCTAACAGATTCATGCACCAGACGCCTCATCCTCGACAGGATGACTTTCAGACGCGCGATACCTTGTCGTGAACTTGCATTCCTAAGGACTTCGAGTTTCGCGCCGTAAACCAAATAAGCGGCCAGACATTTCCTCGTCGCCTGTCGCCTTACCTTCTGAAGCGCAAATCAATTGAACCCTAGCGAGTCGCGCATTCGCCATGCGGGGGAATTTTTCATGGCCTCGACACGTTACGATATTCCCAGCTCGATGCGTCGCAGATTCCTTTCGACGCTCGTCCTGGGCGCCGGCTCGCTCGCGCTAACTGCATGTGGTGGTGGCGGGTCGAATTCGTCGACTGCGGCGAGCTCGTCAAACAACACAAGCCCGAGCACGACCGCCGGCTCGCAGGGCACGAGCAACGTCAGTCCGAGCCCGGCCGCTAGTCCTCAGAGCGCGAACGAGACCGGTCCGGGCACGGGCTCCGGCACCAGCTCGCAGAGCGCGAGCAACGCCAGTTTGAACGGCGTCTTGCTTGACGCGTCCTTCGGCGTGAAAGGCGACGGGATCACGAACGACCGCGTTGCGCTGCAAGCCGCGATCGACGGGTCAGTCGGACAGATTCTGCTGATCACCGGGCAAAGCCGGATAGACAGCACGGGCCTCACGCTGCGCTCGAACACCCACATACGGTTTGCGCAGGGCGCTTCGATCAAGATGCTCGCTCACAATACTGACTGGTATCAGATGCTGCGCATCTGGGATGTGAGCGACGTGAAAATCGAGTCGCCGTACCTCGACGGCAGCAAGTCGCTTAATGCGGCCACGTCGGGCGAGTGGGGCATGGGCATCTCGATCGCCGGCAGCTCGAACGTCACGATTACCTCGCCGACAACCATCGACTGCTGGGGTGACGGCATATACATCGCCAACAGCTACGTCGCGGACGGCGTGACGAGCAAGTCCGTCACGATAAACAACCATCTCGCGGACGGCTGTCGTCGCCAGGGTGTGACTATCACTTCGGGCGACACCATCACTTTCAACAACCCTATCTGGCAGAACATAGCTGGCACAGCGCCTCAAGCGGGGCTCGACATAGAGCCGAATGACAACTCGGCGGTGTTCCGGGCTATCAGGATCGTCAACCCGAAGACGCTGGACTGCGGGGGGCCGGGCATCCAGGTCGATCTGGGATCGCTCGCGGGACCGGTCGCCAAGACCGTCGATATTCACATCTCGAACCATATCGACAACAGCCAGAACGATGGCCCATTTAGCGTCGGCGGCCTGGAGCCGAGTGGCTACATCGTGACGGGATCGATCACGAGCACAAATCCGGTGTGGAAGGAGAACTGGTACCTGGGTGACTGGATACCGTCAGGCCCGACCATCTCGGTTGTGAACCCGACCATCGGCTAAGTGTGCGACCCGAGAAGTTGCGCCGTCATTCACGCCCCCAATGCGATTGCTCTCACCGCTCTCATCAGCTACGGGAAGTGAGCCGTTTGTCAGTTCTGGGCGCGCCGGGGGGCGCAAGCAGCCTGCGATGAGCGGCGGCGTAAATACGGTCGGCGCCGTCGTGAAAAGTCTTCAGCATACTTGGCCTCCACATCGGTCGGCAGCCAGAAAAAGGCCTTCAGCTCTTGCCCGCCGGGACGACGGGATACGTCGATCGGGATGGCGTTTTCCAATCTCAAGCCGAGGCCTGGGCAATTGATCGAGTGGCGGCATGCGCCACGTGTCTCGCAGATGCCGCAGTTGCGCGTTCGATTCGACGCCCACCGCTCTTTTCCGTCTTACGTTACCTGCGCATAGTGCTCCTCGATGCCCGCGGCCAACTGCGTCACCAGCCGGCTCATCGCTACCTGCGTACGCCATGCGACGTGCGGCGTTACGATCAAGTCGGCTCGGGGATTGCGCAGCAGCGGATGATCGGGCGCAGGCGGCTCCTGCTCCAGCACGTCGAACGCGGCGTTGGCGATCAGTTTGCGATCGAGCGCCTCGACGAGCGCAGCTTCGTCGACGATCCCGCCGCGCGCCGTGTTCACGAGCGATGCAGTACGCTTCATCCGCTCGAATTCGCCTATCCCGCAAAGATGCCGCGTTTCTTCCGTGAGAGGACAATGCAGGCTGATCACATCGGACTCGCGCAGCACCTCGTCGAATGCGGAGTAGCCGGGACGGACCGCAGTTGCGCCCTTGCGGTCGGCGAAGAGCACACGCATGCCGAACGCCTCGGCGAGTTGGCCGATGCGCTTGCCGCCATGCCCCGACCCGATGATGCCAAGCGTCGAGCCGTAGAGATCCACGACCGGATGCAGTTCCGCATAGAAGGTGGGCGAGCCGCTCCCGCCTCCGGCGTAAATGTCACGCCAATACGGCACGAGATTGCGGCGCAACGCCATCATCAGCGCGAAGGCGTGCTCGGGCATCGGTCGTTTCGCGTCTGACCGCGCGGCGGCCTACTTCGCAGTCGATTGGGCCATTGCGCGGCTTAATGGCGAAGAACTCGAGCCGCCTTTCAGGATGCTGGACGCATGAGGCCTCGCTCAGCGCTTGACGGCTCGATCTTTCCGGAAGTTGCGAAAGCACATTTCATAAGTTCTGCGGCCAGATGTTGTCCGCATCTTCATAACATGGTGACCTAGCGTCGACGCAAATCGTCGCTGCTTGGCAGGCAATACCGTGATCGGCGACCGGATGGCGCGGATCGCAACTGCATGCAGCGTCTCGACGTGGGCGCCGCGCTGGTGCGGATGCAGTTCTTCAACGGGACGCGATAATAAAAGGCGGCACCATCAAGTGCCGCCCATTCATAAGAGCACCGAGCCCCGTCAGAAGACTTACCGCACCTTGCCCGCCTTCCACGCCGACAGCAGTTGCTCATACTTCACTGTTTCGCCCTTCGGCTTTTCGTTGGCGAGCGCCTTCCACGGCGCGTGTTGGTCCGACAGCCACTTGGACGGATCGCTTTGCGCATTCAGCTCCGGCGCGCAAACCTTCATGCCGGCCCGCTGCAAACGGGCCAACACCTGGTCCATTTCCTTCGCGAGGTTATCCATTGCAGCCTGCGGAGTTTTTTCGCCGGCGACGGCGGTGCCAACGTTCTTCCACCAGAGTTGCGCCATCTTTGGATAGTCGGGCACGTTGTTGCCGGTCGGCGTCCACGCGACGCGCGCAGGGCTGCGATAGAACTCGATCAAGCCGCCGTACTTGTCCGCGTTTTTCGTGAAGTAGTCGCTATGAATGTCGGAGTCGCGAATGAACGTGAGACCGACAATCGACTTCTTGAGCGACACGCTCTTCGACGTCACGAACTGCGCGTACAGCCACGCGGCGGCGCGCTGATTCGGCGGCGTCGACTTGAAGAACGTCCACGAGCCGACGTCCTGATAGCCGTTTTGCATGCCGTCCTTCCAGTAAGCGCCGTGCGGGGACGGCGCCATGCGCCACTTCGGCGTGCCGTCCGCATTCGTAACGTTGCCCGGCTTGAGCATCGACGCCGTGAACGCGGTGTACCAGAACACCTGTTGCGCGATCCGGCCTTGCGCGGGCACAGGGCCCGCTTCGCTGAAAGTCATGCCGGACGCTTCTGGCGGCGCGTATTTCTTGAGCCAGTTGATGTATTTGGTCGTCGCGTAGACTGCTGCCGGGCTGTTGGTGCCACCGCCGCGCGACACCGACGCGCCTACCGGATGACAGCCGTCAGGCGTCACGCGAATGCCCCATTCGTCGACGGGCATGCCGTTCGGAATGCCCTTGTCGGCTGCGCCCGCCATGGAAAGCCATGCGTCCGTGAAGCGCCAGCCGAGCGACGGGTCTTTCTTGCCGTAATCCATATGGCCGTAAACTTTTTCTCCGTCGATAGTTTTCACGTCGTTCGTAAAGAACTCGGCGATGTCTTCATACGCGGACCAGTTGACCGGAACGCCGAGATCGTAGCCGTATTTCGCCTTGAACTTGTCCTGCAAGTCCTTGCGTGCGAACCAGTCCGCGCGGAACCAGTAAAGGTTCGCGAACTGCTGGTCGGGAAGCTGATAAAGCTTTTTGTCCGGCGCGGTCGTAAAACTCGTGCCGATAAAGTCTTTCAGGTCAAGACCGGGGTTCGTATATTCCTTGCCTTCGCCTGCCATGTAATCCGATAGCGGAACGATCACGCCATAGCGATAGTGCGTGCCGATCAGGTCCGAGTCCGAGATCCAGCCGTCGTAAATGCTTTGCCCGGATTGCATCGAGGTCTGCAATTTCTCGACGACGTCCCCTTCCTGAATGATGTCGTGCTTCACCTTAATGCCGGTGATTTCACTAAACGCGTTGGCAAGCGTTTTTGATTCGTAGGTATGCGTATCAATCGTTTCCGATACTACATGCACTTCCTTGACGCCTTGCGATTTGAGTTTCGCCGCGGTGTCGATGAACCATTTCATCTCGTCCATCTGTTGCTGTTTCGAAAGCGTGCTCGGTTGAAACTCGCTATCCACCCATTTCTGCGCCTCAGGCGTGCCCGCCACAGCCTGGTTCGCGAAGGCACCAGACACGATGCTTGCCACTGCCAGCGCGACGATCCGTCTCCTCTGATGCATGGTCTTCTCCTGTGTCTTCCGTGCCCCTTCGATCTTGTCGGCGCCCGCTGGGGGCATCAGCGGAACCGGCAGTTGCCAGTCTTCATTGCATGCTTCGGCTTTCTAGCCCTTCCACATGATTGCGAGCAACACCAGCACCGAGGCTGCGAAGCCCGGCCAGGAACTCGATCCCTCGGCGCTGATTGCGAGCCACGCGAGATTCACATACGCGGCAGCTAGCAGGCCGATGAACAGGCGATCACCGCGAGTCGTCGCGATAGGCAGAAAGCCCTTGCGTTCATGAGTCGGCGAGCGCAGTTCCCATACCGTCATGCCGCCCAGCATAACGACGATGCAGCCGAAGAAGATTGCGACCTCGGGCGTCCAGTACATCCACGTGAACATCACACTCTCCCCATCGCGAAACCCTTCGCGATGTAGTTGCGCACGAAGTAGATCACGAGCGCGCCTGGAACGATGGTCAGCACGCCCGCCGCCGACAGCACGCCCCAGTCCATGCCGGCCGCCGACACGGTGCGCGTCATCACGGCAGCGATAGGTTTCGCGTTGACCGAAGTCAGCGTGCGCGCGAGCAGCAGTTCGACCCAGCTGAACATGAAGCAGAAAAAAGCCGTGACGCCGACGCCCGACTTGATGAGCGGCAGAAAGATTTTCACGAAGAATGCGGGAAACGTATAGCCGTCTATGTACGCGGTTTCGTCGATCTCGCGCGAGACGCCCGACATGAAGCCTTCGAGAATCCACACCGCAAGCGGCACGTTGAACAGCATGTGCGCAAGTGCGACGGCAATGTACGTGTCGGTCAGGCCGACGCTCGAATAGAGCTGGAAAAACGGCAGCAAAAATACGGCGGGCGGCGTCATGCGGTTGGTGAGCAGCCAGAAGAACATGTGCTTGTCGCCGAGAAATCGATAACGTGAGAACGCGTACGCGGCGGGCAGCGCGACCAGCACCGACATCACGGTGTTCATCAGCACGTAGATGATCGAATTGATGTAGCCCCAGTACCACGAAGGATCGGTGAAGATCACCTTGTAGTTTTCGAACGTCACGTGCTGCGGCAGCGTGGCGAACGTCGACATGGTCTCCTCGTTTGTGCGCAGGGAGATCGAGAACATCCAGTAAAGCGGTATCAGCGCAAACAGCATATAGACGACGAGCATCAACGTCCGCGTCCAGCGGCGCCTATCCTGCATGGTCGTCTCCTTGCGCGGCGAGGCCACCTTTGCCCACGCGGCTCATCCAGTTATAGAGAATGAAGCACAGAAGCAGGATGATCAGGAAATAGATCAGCGAGAAAGCCGCGGCCGGGCCAAGATCGAACTGGCCGACCGCTTTTTGTGTCAGATACTGACTGAGGAAGGTTGTGGAGTCGCCGGGACCGCCGCCCGTCAGCACGAACGGCTCGGTATAGATCATGAAGCTGTCCATGAAGCGGAGCAGCACGGCGATCATCAGCACGCCGCGCATCTTCGGCAATTCGATGTAGCGGAATACCGCAAAACGGCTTGCGCCATCTATTTCCGCGGCCTGATAGAAGGCGTCCGGAATCGCCCGCAAGCCCGCATAGCAGAGCAGCGCGACGAGCGGGGTCCAGTGCCAGATGTCCATCACCAGCACGGTGAGCCATGCGGCCGTGGGACTCGCCGTGTAGTTGTAGTCGAAGCCAAGACCATTGAGCCAGTAACCGAGCAGTCCAATATCCGGGCGCCCGAAGATCTGCCAGATCGTGCCCACCACGTTCCATGGAATCAGCAACGGCATGGCAAGCACGATGAGCGTGGCCGATGCGCGCCATCCCGAAGCCGGCATCGAAAGTGCGAGGCCCACGCCCAATGGAATCTCAAACAGCAGAACGCACGCGGAGAAAATGACCTGTCTGCCGAGCGCTTCGCGCAAATCCGGGTCGGTCATGATGTTGCGAAACCACTCCGTACCGACGAACACATGCTGCGTCGGGCCGATGATGTCCTGCACCGAATAGTTGACCACCGTCATCAGCGGCAGGATCGCGGAAAACGCGACGCAGATGAACACCGGAATGACCAGCAACCACGCTTTCTGATTGACGGGCTTGTTCATCGCGCGGCCCCTTCGGAGATGCGTGTTTCGATTCTTTCGTCATTGCAGAAGAACACGGTTTCGGGCGCAATGAGATGCAGCCAGGCAGGTCCGTCGACAACCCGCACATGCGGCTCGAGCCTTGCATTGAACACATTGCCGTCGCATTGCGCGGTAACCAGTTGATAGTTGCCGAGCTGCTGCGCGCGCAGCACCCGCGCGTTGACCGCGCCGGCTCCTCCTTCTTGCGAAAGGCGGACGAATTCCGGGCGAATCCCAAGCTTGAGCGCGCCGTTTGCCTGCTGATGCGCGCCACGTAGCGTCGCAAGCGTACCGGCGTCGAGCGGCAAGCGCTGCGAGCCGATTCTTGCGCCGTCGGCGTCGAGCTCGATCGGACAGAGATTCATGCCCGGACTGCCGATGAAGTAGCCAACAAACGCGTGATCCGGCCGCAGAAAAAGCGCATCGGCTCCGCCCTTCTGAACGACGCGGCCATTTGTCATCACCACGACTTCATCGGCGAAAGTCAGCGCTTCTACCTGATCATGCGTCACGTAGATAAGCGTGAGCTTGAGTTGCTGGTGGATCTTCTTCAACTGCCGCCGCAGGATCCACTTCATCGCGGGGTCGATCACAGTCAACGGTTCGTCAAAGAGAATCGCCGCGACGTCCTTTCGCACGAGGCCGCGCCCAAGCGAGATTTTCTGCTTGGCGTCGGCGGCCAGATTGCTCGCCTTGTTCGGCAGGTCGCGCGTCATATCGAGGATATCCGCGACTTCGTGCACGCGCTTCGTGACCTCGGCGGCTGACATCTTGCGATTGCGCAGCGGAAACGCGAGGTTATCGAACACGGTCATCGTGTCGTAGACCACGGGGAACTGGAACACCTGGGCGATGTTGCGCTCGCGCGCGCCGAGCGCCGTCACGTCGCGTCCGTCGAACAGCACCTTGCCCTCCGACGGCTTGACGAGCCCCGACACGATATTCAGCAGCGTGGTCTTGCCGCAACCCGATGGCCCGAGCAACGCATAAGCGCCGCCGGCATCCCAGACCATGCTCATGGGTTGAAGCGCGTAGTCGTCGAGAGTCGCGGGGCTCGGTCTGTACGCGTGCGCGAGATTCTGGAACTCAATGCACGCCATAAGCCGCCTCCGGGCTGGACACCAGTTGGGTATCCGCGCCGAACACAAACAGTTCGTCAGGGTCGATGAAAACGTCGAGCTGCGTGCCGAGCTCGATCTGATGCACGCCTTGCAACTGCGCAACCAGGTCGACCGCGCCGGTGAGCGTGCGCAAGTGCAGATACGTTTCCGAGCCGCTCAGTTCAGCGAGTTCGAGCCGGCACGGAACGGCGATCGCATGAGAGGACTTCGCCTGAAGACGCAGGTGCCCCGGCCGGATGCCGATGCGGCATGCGCCGTTCGCCGCGGGACCGTGCTGGACTGGAACCTCCACGCCGATCGGCAGACGCGCGCGGCCGTTGCCGCAGTCGCTCGTCAGCATGTTCATAGGCGGGTCGTTGAAAACGGCCGCGGCCGCGACGTTGACCGGTGCGTTATAGACATCGAGAGTGGGACCGAACTGCAGAACCCGGCCTTTATCGACGATTGCCGTATAGCCGCCCAGCAGTAGCGCTTCGAGAGGTTCGGTGGTCGCGTAGACGACGGTCGTCTTGCCGTCAGCGAAGAGCGTAGACAGTTCCATGCGCAATTCCTCGCGCAGTTTGTAATCGAGATTCACGAGCGGCTCGTCGAGCAGCACCAGCGACGTGCGCTTCACGAGTGCGCGCGCGAGCGCGCAGCGCTGCTGCTGGCCGCCCGACAGTTCACCTGGCCGCCGCTCCAGCAAATGGTCGATATGCAGTCTGGCTGCGACTTCCTGCACGCGCCGGCGGATTTCGGCAGGGTCGGTTTTTTGCAGGCGCAAAGGCGAGGCGATGTTTTCGGAAACTGTCATCGCCGGGTAGTTGATGAACTGCTGATAGACCATCGCGAGATTGCGCTGGCGCACGCTGACGCCTGTCACGTCCTGGCCGTCGACGAGCACTCGGCCGCCGTTCGGCCTGTCCAGACCCGCCATGACGCGCATCAGCGCGGTTTTGCCAGCCTGCGTGGGTCCGAGAAGCACATTGATGGCGCCGGGGACGAGGCGCAAATCCACGCCGTAAAGATACGGTTGCCCGCCAGAAACGACACTGACTCGCTCCAGTTCCAGGACCAAATCGCTCTCCTTTGCGGCGTGCGCGACGCCAGTCGCAGAAGCCGGCGCTTTAAGGTGGCGTCAGTTGGGTTGCACATCGATTACATGCAGCAGCCAAAATGTCCCTTTTGTTGGTTTTTGTTTAAATCGGGGTAAACCTTACGACAGGAAGAATTAGAGAACATCGTCGGCGGGTGGGGGAGATCGAGGATGGCAGCACCGAGCTTTGTCAATACGATTTTCGGTATCGCAAAGATGCTCGGAGCCAAAAGCGGCTGGACGAAGTGGCGAGCATGAACTTGGAGCGAGAGGATGAGCGTCTGGGGATCATCGATGATCTGAAGGTTCGAGCTGAGCAGATGGTCTCGGTAACCGCATTGACGGAAGCTGGCAACGAGAGGGGATCACGGAAGTCGGACGAAACGCATGTAGCCCCCGGGCTCGAGCTTGCCCCACGCAGCCGCTCGCTTTTTCGCGGTGCGGAAAAGGCAGTGACTGAATAAACCCCTTAATTCAAACGCTTCTCGGGAGACTTTGATTCCCGACCGCTTAACACCTACAACAAGAAGTGTCCCACGACGTTCTTCGTGGCTGAAGTCAACCAGCAAACGAGGCGCATATGAGCTATCGAGTGAGGGGCAGCATTCTTGAAGTGTGCGAATGCAACGTGCTATGTCCGTGCTGGATTGGGGAAGATCCCGACAACGGCATATGCCGGAGCGCGATCGCCTACCACTACGAGCAAGGCTTGATCGACGATATCGATGTGTCCGGGGTGACGGTCGCGTTCGCCGCGTTCATTCCTGGCAACGTGCTGAAAGGCGGTTGGCGCGTCGCAATGTATGTCGACGAGCAAGCAAGCGAGGCGCAATTCAACGCGCTGGTGAGCGCGCACCGTGGCGAACGCGGTGGACCGCTTGCGGATATCGTGAAATTGATCGGCGAGATGGTATCGGTGGAACGGGCTGTGATTGAATATTCGGTCGTCGACGGCAAGGGCAGGATGAAGGTCGGCGAAACCATCGAGGCCGAACTGGAGCCCTATCGGGGTCCAACGGGAGAGCCAACGAAACTTGTCGATAGCATCTTCTCGACGATACCCGGATCGCCCGCCTTCGTCGGCCGGGCGAACTCGTTTCGGCTGCGACACGAAGCCCTCAATCTTGATCTCGACTTGACGGGGCATAACGCCATTCAGGGATCGTTCAGCTTTACGTCGTGAAGATGCGCCTTCGCTCGCGGCTTTTCGCGTTGCTCTTTTCCACTTTGATAGCAAGTGCGTGGATCGCGCTATGGTCGTGGGATGCTGGGCCGTATGCGCGCTACCTGCATCATGCGAGCTGGAGCGAACTGCCGGGCGTTGGCCCGATATGTCGCGCGGTGCCCGCTGCCAGCGTCACGATCGTAGCGTCGCTGCACAGCGCCGCATGGCTCCTGATGATCGCGGCGATGATGTTGCCGACCGCTTTTCCTTTGTTCGACTGCTTCAGGCGGATGACCCTCTCACGCACCAAAGGGCGCACGCTAGTCGCGTTGCTCATCTCTGGTTACGCGGCTGCATGGGCCGCGTTCGGGCTTGTCGCGCATGGCTTCGATGCCGCACTCCATCTGCTCGTGGAGCGATCGACGACGCTGCTCGCGGAGGGGTGGCTGATCGGCGCCGCCATCGTCGCGCTGGCTGGCGTCTATCAATTCAGCACGTTCAAACACCGTTGTCTTGACAAATGCCGCTCGCCGCTCATGTTCCTCATCGAGCATTGGCACGGCCGGAATCCGTGCCGCGAGAGCTTTCTGCTCGGGGCGAGACACGGCGTTTTCTGCATCGGCTGTTGCTGGGCGCTCATGTTGCTGATGTTCGCCGTCGGCACAGGAAGCGTTGGCTGGATGCTTGCGCTGGGTGCGATCATGGCGGCCGAGAAGAATTTGCGCTTGGGAAAGTTCATCGGCAAGCCGCTCGGTGTCGCGTTGCTTGTGTGGTCCGCAGGGATCGTGGTGTGGAATGCCCGTATCGTCTGAGTAGATGCCAACATCGGCTCGACCTTACGTAGCTTCCTCTGCATGCCTTCCCGTTTCCTGCACAAGAGCGAAAAAGAAGATCCGCAAAGTTGAAGATCAAGCCCAACGATTTCGTCGTCGACGACGCGCTACCACCGCGATTCCTCAGGCAGCGAGACTGCATGAGCAGACTTCGTGACCTTTGACTTCCTCCCGGTGTGCGGCCCAAGTAGGCGTCCCTGGCGCATGGTCGAAGGAACTCAGGACGGCCATTGACTCCGCTTGGCGGACCGAACTGGATCGACTCGAGCTGGCCTGGTACCTACATTGCGTCGCGCGCACGACAAATGCAGCTGCCCGGCTAAGAATCGCTGGCTGACGAGTTTCACGACAGCCGCCGCAACGCGAATGAACCCGCGCTGAGTTGATTGCGCAGAAAATCCACGGCCACGCGCACTTTCGCAGATGCTGACGAACGCGCCGTCGATATGGCCCACACGTCGGCGGGACGCCAGTAGTCTGGCAAAATGCGCATCAGTTCGCCCGACTCGATACCTTCGTCCGTGGCGTTGCTTGGACTCTCCGAATACAGGTCAACCCGGCACACGGTCATTCGGCACTGGGGCGAGTATTGCTCCATCCGCCGATGCCGATGCCGATGCCGATGCTCGTCGAAGGCGACCGTTCTTTCGTACCTATAGGGCAGCGCTACTGCCTGTTTGTGAGGGCGTATCGCCCAGCCATTGCAAGAATCCGCCCACATGCTGCGCCCACAGGTCGGGACGCGTCATGGTGAAATGTCCCGGCGACGACGATGTGCCCTGCTGCACGACGAACCGGCCCTGCTGAAGCGTCGGAACAAGTCTCTCGAGGACCTGTAGCGAGTCGGGATTGAACTCGTCGTCGGAAAAATTCAGGGCGAAGAGTTTTGCCTTGATCCTGGGAAGCGCTGGCTGGGGATCGTAGCTGAATGATGGGCGGCTACAACTTGGGACCGACCGTTACGGCTGCGCAGATTCGAACGGCAGTTCAGGGTCGGCATCGGCCCCAGATGCTACTTCTGACATTGGAAGTAGCACCGAGACTCGCTGTTGGCAGAAGATCAGAGGACCAGCGCAGTCGTCAGCCTGGAAGCCAATGAAACGCCAATCCGATCGCGCCAAGGATTAGGGCCATACCAGCAGAGAACGCGACGATTAGATCGACATAGGTTCGCCAAGCGGGCCTATATAAGTTGACGAGGATTGATTGCCCTAGTTTTCACTCGCCACTGGGAAAACGTCGCCGACGCGACAGGCGTCGCTTATCGTGGCTATGCGACAGACCGTCTCCGGATAGCGAAGGGATTGAGCGGGCGAGTCCAGCACGGCGAGTTCGCCGGCTCGCCGTCCCGACTCTGCTACAAGCATTCCTGTGCTTGCTCAGGTAACGCGCACGAACTCTCCTTCGGCGAAGAACCACGCCGACATCGTCCGTGCCAGCTCGAGCACAACCTCCGCGTCGGTCCGGCCGGAGGACGCGCGCACGTGGAACGAATGATCTGCGTCGTCCACCACATGCAGCGTGGCGCGTGGCCCCAGCGTCTGAACGACCGACCTCAGCAGGTGAAGCTCGGCCAGCTTGTCGCGCGTGCCTTGCAGGAAGAGAATCGGTACCGTGACGTCCGCCAGGTGGTGTGCCCGCTCTACGCCGGGCGCGCCCGCCGGGTGCAGCGGGAACGCGACGAAAGCGAGGCCACGCACGCCCTCGAGCGGGGAGATGGCTTGGGCCTGGGACGTCATGCGGCCGCCGAACGACCTGCCGCCCGCGAAGAGCGGCAGGGCTGGCAGCCTCCGGCGCGCCTCTGCGACGGCTGCCTGCACGGCAGCATGTGCCACGGCCGGCGAGTCCACCCGCTTGGAGCCCCGCTCCATGTACGGAAACTGGTAGCGCAATGTGGCGACATTGGCGGCCGCAAGCGCGTCGGCCAATGACGACATGCCGGTGTGCTGCATGCCCGCCCCGGCGCCGTGCGCGAAGACATACAGGGCTCGCGCGTCCTCCGGCACTCGGAGGAGCGCGGAGACCTTAGTGCCGTCGGGCAGTGCCAGGGAAAGCGATTCTGGGTCGTCCATCGTATTCAGGTCGTGTCGTTGTGGCCTTTGCGCCGATTCTGCATCAATGAGGCATCGGGGATGGAGCGTGCGCCTATCGTGAACGGCGCCGCAGTCGCGATGTGTCGGTTGACGACCGCAAGCCCGACCTGTGGGCCGCAACGTCATCCGCGCTTTGAGACATCTGGGTATCAGCACGCCTGCATCATTGTCAGCAAGCTGTTGCGACACTGCAATCAGCGTTAAAGGAAGTTCACGGCACCCCGCCGAAAAAGATGCTCAGGTGCATCGAGGAGGCGCGTCTCACCGGGATGCTCCAATGAATTCGGCTGTGATCAAAAGCTCAATCCGGAGGCCACCGCATTGCCGCCATTGCGCGATTACGACCGGGTTTTCGGGCGGCGAGCGCGAGGGGGTGAGCACGTCGGAACGCGAACATCTTAAGGCGCTGGAGCGTGAAGTCAAGGAACTGCGCCGCCCCAACGAGATTCTGAAACTGGCGAGTGCGTTTTTCGCCCAGGCGGAGCTCGACCGCCGCCTGAAGTCCTGAAGGCCTTCATCGATCAGCATCGCGACACCTTCGGGGGTCGAGCCGATCTGCAAGGTCTTGCGGATTGCTCCGTCGGGCTACCGGCGCCATGCTGCGCAGCTTCGCGGGCGTCGCGCCGCTGCGCTCGTGCCATACGCGATGAACGCCTGCGGCCCGAGATCCAGCGTATCTGGCAAGCCAACATGCGTGTCTATGGAGCGGATAAAGTCTGGAAGCAGCTGAACCGAGAGCGTATCGCGGTGGCTCGCTGCACGGTCGAACGGCTCATGAAGCAGGTCGCTGTAGCCATGCATGCCCTCGGGAGATCCGGGGACCTTGATCTCGACGATCAGCAGGGTCAGCGCGATTGCGAAGACCGCGTCGCTGATTCCCTCGAAGCGGTCAAGTCCCCGCTCGGCACCGTGCGTTTCCGCGGCGGTAGATTGGTTAAGCCTACGTAGCGTCATGTAAGTCCTTTCGCACGCCGGAGCCGCTCCTCGCGGCACAGCACGCGTAATCTTTGTCGGACAGTCTGACTTACAGTATGACGCTTTTGGCCGAAGCCAATCGGAAGCCCTCTACGCGTGTGCGTCGGACATCTCGCCAGGATCAAGAGTTTGAAAGGCGAGTGGCGTGCGAGCCATCGAACGATGGCGTTCGCATTTCGGTCAATCGTCAAACGGAGGATGAGTAAAGATGCGCCAAGACGACCAACGTCCGTCATAGAACCGGGCCCGGTTACGCGTGCCAGCGTGGTGATTATTGGCCGCCACCGCAACTTACCCAGTGCTTGTCGAGTTGTCCCAGTCCCAACGGGACCATGAGAACAAGGAGGCCGTAAAGTCCTGGTCTCAAGTTAGCGAGCGCCACCGTCAATGGAGCTGCGGCAAATAGCGTCCCGACGGTGTCCTTCGCGAGTCAAAGTGCTTAAGGTCCCTGTCGACCCCCGCTTAACCGTCCTTCCCAGTCCTTCGTCTCGGTCAGGTATGCGTCCATCTCCTGCCAGAACTCATCGGAAGGGTTTTCAAAGAGGCGGGCGAAGGACTCGCTGAATTCATCAGCGGTCTTTGCGCCGAAAACGATCGTGCTTACCGCCGAATGCCGCAGCGGAAAGAGCAGGGCAGCGGTAGCCAGGCAGACGTGATGGCGCTGGCAAATACGTTCCAATTCTTCCGTTTGCAACAGGGCCGGTCGCGTCGCGGGGCGCATGTTGTAGAAGGCGTCGGGACGGGAACCGGTCGCGAGAATCCCCGAATTGAATGGCGACGCCGCGATCCAGGCGATGCCGTTCTCGGCGCAGTGCTGCAGCAATGCGGTGCTGCCGGTGCGAAGCAACGAGTACTCTCCCGCCGGCATGACGACATCGACGCCGGCCAGTTCGGCGAAGTCCAGACAGGCCTGCCAGTCCATGCTGGCGACACCTATCGCGCCAACCACTTTTTCATCCTTGAGTCGCTGTAAGGCGGGAAACGCACCTTCGACGGCCGTCATGAGTTCCTCGCGATACGCCGTTCGGGCAAAACCGGGATCGAGATCGTGAATAAAAACGGCATCGAGACGATCGACCTTCAGCCGCGACAGGCTGCGCTCGACCGATCGCAGCGTCGTATCGTACGTGTAGTCCAGGTAGAAGTCGCTACCACCTGGCAAGGAGCTTGCGCCAGGCTGGCTCAAGTACCTGCCGAGTTTGGTCGATACATACAGCTCGTCTCGCGGATACTCAGCCAGCGCCGCGCCGAGCCGCTGCTCGCTTTCACCGCCAAGATAAGCCGCTGAGGTATCGAAATATCGGACGCCGCTGGCCCACGCGGCATGAATCATGTCTGAGAACGCCTGCTCGCCCGCGGCGTTCGCGAGGCTGCCGGCTCCGACTCCCACCCGAGGAAACCGAACAGTTCCATTCGGCGTTGCAATTCTCGCGTTCATTAATTTCGGCATCCTTTATAAAGTATTCACAGAATGGCATCAATATGGTGGCTGCCGCAAAGACGCTGGCCGCCGAAAATGCGTCGGCGAGCTTACCTGGTATGTTCGTTTGCGGCGATGTAATCGCGGCGCACGCGTTCCGCGGAGGCCTTGAGAACGGCGACGGCCCGCGCGCCGACACGTTCCGAATAACGTACCGACGGAATCGCGACGTTCAGCGATCCAAGCGGAAAGCCCGACGATGACAACACCGGCACGCCCACGCCGACGATGCCCTGCGTGTATTCGTCGATCGAATAGGCGACCCCGGTCTGTCGGATGGTTTCGATCTGTGCGAGGAGCGCCTTCTTTGCTGTGATCGTCTTTGATGTGATGGCTTGCATCTTCACGGTCTTGATGTACTCGCTGCGCATCTGATCCGGAAGAAAGGCGAGAATCACCTTTCCGCCCGACACAGCATAAAGCGGCGCAAGATCGCCGAGTCGCAGATGCGACACCAGCCGTTGCGGGCTGGTCACCGTCGCGGCGACTTCCACCTGGTCGCCCTTGAGCTGATTGAGCGCGCAGGACTCCAGCGTCTGTTGTGTAATCTCTGCCAGCACCGGTTGCGCGCAGCTGACGAGCGAACGGCTATGGGTGGACTGCTGGGAAAGCCGGATCAGCGCTTCGCCAAGGCGATAACCCTTGGTGACAGGGACGAATTCGACAAAGCCACGAGCCGTAAGGTTCTTGAGCAGCTTGGTCAGCGAACTCTTCGGTATGTCCAGCGCTTCCGCGATTTCCGCATGGGACATCTCGCGTCCCCATCGCGCGAGCAACTCGATCACGTCGAGCACCCGATCCGCCGACTTCACCACTCCATTCGATTCGTCTTCCAACAGCATATCCAGCTCCTGTTTACCTATGGAAACACCTTGGCGTCATGATACTGGACCAGCGAGGAACGTCCGCATCCGCGCTTGGATGTGTCTCGCCTGTTCGTCGAACGGCAGGCCACGTAGCGCGAGCGTCGGCGCCTCGACAGCGAGCGGAAGATCAGACCGCAGTTTCCACAGCAGTTCGCGCAGCGGTAATTCACCATCTCCGGGTAGCAGCCGGGCCGTTCTCGCTTCTTTTCTCCGCGCTTCGAGAGACTGCGGTGCGGCGCTCGGTGCATCGCAAATCTGGATGTATTCGATCAGCGCCGGGTCGATCGCATCGATCTGCTCGCACGTTGCGCCCGAACGGAAGAATTGCAGTGCGTCAATCAGTATCCGCGCGTTCGGCTGTCCGCTGGATCGCACGAGCTCGAGCGCGTCGGCCGGCGTGCTGACCGCGCAGTACGTGATCGCTTCGAGTCCGACCGAAAGGCCGAAACCGTCCGCCGCCTCGCAGAGACGGCCGAAGTTGTCCCGCAGGCGATCGCGTTCGGTGTCGTTGCCGACGCAGAGCACGTGCCGCGCACCGAGCGTACGACCCGCTTCGAGTGCGGGCAGTAGTGACGCGACATCCGTCTGCGGGCTCAGCCAGATGGCTTCGATATCCAGTAGCCTGACGCCGGTTGCGTCGAGTCGCGCGTGTAGCTCGCGGATGAGTGCGGGATTGTTCGCGACGTCCACGATCGCATCCGTAGCGGTAGGGGCGATCAGCCGCAAGCCGCAATACTCGAATCCCGCAGCGGCTGCCGCATCGACGAGTTGCAGCGGATGCGCGTCGAGGATGGTCAGATGATGCAGCGATAGTTCATGCATGAGAACGCGTCCGTAACATTAAAAATGGCTCGAGGCGCACAGCGATCACTTCCGAGGCGGAAGCACGAAATCATAGGCAAGCAGGGCGGTCGGGACTTCGACGCGGTGACCGGCCGGACTCAGGCCCGGTGCGAGCGGCGCCAGCGGCTCGATCAGTGCGTCCTTCACGCCGAACACGACGTCGGAATCCAGGTAGACGTCGCCGCTCACGAACACATGCGTAACGAGCGTCTGGAAGCCGGGAGCACTGACGCGAAAGTGCACGTGAGCCGGGCGGTACGGATGCCGCCCCTGCGCATCGAGCATGCGGCCAACCGGGCCGTCGTTCGGAACCGGATAGGCCGCAGGCACGATCGACCGATACCAGAACGAGCCGTCCGGATCGGTCAGGAAGCGCGCGCGCATGTGTAGCTCCGCCTTGCCCGCCGTCTTCTGCACGTCATAGAAGCCATGGCTGTCCGCGTGCCACGTCTCTACCCGTGCGCCCGCGATCGGATCTCCGCGCAGATCGCGTACGGTGCCTTCTACCAGCAGAGGGTCTCCCGGCTCGCCATCCGCGATTGAAGCGCCCAGCGGCAGCGTAGCCGCTTCTTCGACATAGAACGGACCGAGCACCGTGGTTTGCGTCGCGTCGCCCGGATAGCGATGATTGATCGCGTCCACGAGCATCGATACACCGAGCGTGTCGGACAACAGAATGAACTCCTGCCGGGTGTCGGTGCACATCTGCCCAGTCTGCGTAAGAAAGCGAATCGCAGCGGCCCATTCGTTTTCGGTTGGCTCGATCTCCTTCACGAACGCATGCAGGTGACGAACCAGTGCGTCGCTGATTTTGTGCACGCGTTCGCTCTTGCTTCCCGCGAGACGCTCGATGACCGCTGCGGTGATGTTGTCTTCGTTGAAATTGCGCATCGCGTTTTCCTCACAGCGAATCGGGTTGTGGTGCTGCGCCGCGCCATGCCCGTTCCAGCATTGCCCTGATCGAGTCATGGTCCGGCGCGCGCGGATTCGCATAGGTTTCTCGCAGCACCAATTCGGCCGCACGCCCGATGCCTTCGTGCGGCATGCCGATCTCGGCAAGAGACTGGGGAACGCGCAGCCTGGTGCCGAGCGCGTGCAGTCCGGTCCATGCGTCATCGGTGTCGAGCGCGCATGCGATGCGGCGCATTGCATGCGGCGCCGCGCCAGCCTGGTAGGCGACGATGTGCGCAAGCATGATCGCATGCGTGTCGGCATGCGGCAGATCGAAAGTGCCGCCCAGTACGTGACACACCTTATGATGCAGCGCCATGCCGACGGAGCCGAGGCAGGTTCCGCACAACCACGCGCCGTACTGGGCGCGGCTGCGCGCGTCACGACTGGCGGGATTGGCGAGGATCTCGGGCAGCGCGGTGGCGAGGGCCGCGATACCTTGTTCAGCCATGATCGACGTGACCGGATTGGCGTCTACGGCATAGAGCGCTTCCACCGCGTGAGCCATCGCGTTCAGACCGCTCGACGCCGACAAGCGCACGGGCAGCGTCAGGGTGAGTTCGACATCGTAGATCACGGCTTCCGGCAACACGTCGAGCGTACGACGCGTACGTTTCTCGCCGTCCTGCGTTTCGCCGATGATCGGCGTGACTTCAGAGCCGGCGTACGTAGTGGGCAGCGCGATTTGCGGCAGGCCGGTGCGCAGCGCAAGCGCTTTCGCGAGGCCGATCGCCGAGCCGCCGCCAACAGCGATCAGGGAGTCGGCGCCAGTCCCTTGGGCGACGGCGAGCGCACGCGATGTCACGTTCCACGGCGTGTGCATCGCGGCCTCGGAGAAGACATGCACCTGTGCCTCGGAGAACAACGACGCGATGGCGTCAGCCAAGTCCTTCTGTTCCGGCGTGGAGATGATCAATGGACGCGTGCAGCCCAGTTGCCGGGCGACTTCAGGCGTTTCCCGACGCCTGCCCGCACCGAACAGTACGCGTGCCGGCAGCGCGTGGTAATCGAAGCGCATCGGCGAGACGTCCTCCATCACAGCGCTCCGTTCTGCAGATACTGGCGGCCGCGCGCATAGAGCGCTTCGACCTCCGGGCCGGTCAGCGTCGGCATGTCGCGTTTGACCTTGTAGCCGATGCGGGTCTGCATATACGCGAGATGCCGGTAGCCAGCGGGAAACTCGCGCAGCAGCGCCCCATCGAGAACGGGACGGGCGTCCGGCTCGACCGGATCAAGACGATCCTTTTCATAGATGGGCTGACGAAGCAACAGCAGCCATCGGTCTTCGACCTTCTCGAAGAAGTCATAGAAGCGGCCGGTGCACACGACGTCGCATAACGTGCCTTCGACTTCTCCACGCTGCGAAATGGTCATCTTGGTCTGAGCGATGGCACGCGAGCCGCTCACTTCGATCGACGTGCCGCCCAGAAAGTGCAGGATGCTCACGCCATTCGCCCAACCGGCCTTCGTCACTTCGATGAACTCGCGACCGCTTCCCTGAAACCACGTCGCCATCATACGGCCGTCCGGATGCCAGAGTGTCGCGAAACGCTCCCAGTCGCCCGCATCTCGCCACACCGCCCAGTTTTCGATCGTCTCACGGATCGTCAATCGATCAATCATCGCCTGCTCCATCTGTCGGTCCTCGATGTTCACACATAGGAATGAGTTTCCATGGTGGTGCTTAAGAGCACGCCAGGTCAAGCGGTTTTTGTCGCAAACCGGGACATTCCCTAGTTTGTTTCCCTATGTGAATGAATGTCGACATCACCGTTGACGGGCCGGATCCGTGTTTCTAGCATGGGAACCAGGTTATGGACAGGAACAAAGGAAATGGAAATGCAACCGGTAAAGCAACGAAGATTCGAAACACGCACGGCCATCGTGACGGGCGCCGCGCGTGGCATCGGGCGCGGCATCGCAGAGCGTCTTGCGGACGAAGGCTGCCGCGTCGCCTGTTGGGATATCGATTGTTCACCGCTCGTAGCAGGCGGTCACTCGCCCGCGGCACTCGTGCAGGCCGTCGATCTTGCCGACGCGCGTTCCGTCGACGCAGCGTTCGCCGCCACGCTCGCGTCGTTCGGTCATGTAGACATACTCGTGAACAACGCCGGCATCAATGGACCGGTCATGCCTATCGAGGACTACCCGCTCGACGCATGGAACCGCGTTCTCGCCGTCGATCTGAACAGCGTCTTCCACACCTGTCGCCTCGCCGTACCACACATGCGCGAACGCGGGGCGGGACGCATCGTCAACGTGGCGTCGATCGTCGGCAAGGAAGGACATCCGAACATTTGCGCCTATGCCGCGGCGAAGGCGGGTGTCATCGGTCTGACGAAATCGATCGCGCGCGAGCTGGCCGGCACGGGCATCACGGTCAACGGCATCGCGCCTGCGATCACCGAAACGGATCTTTTCCGGGAGATGACGGAGGAGCACATCGAGACCAGCAAGGCACGCATTCCGATGGGGCGGTTTTTGACCGTTCCGGAAATCGCCGCCATGGTGGCGTGGATCGCGAGCGACGAATGCAGCTTCACGACCGGTTTCACCTTCGACCTGTCAGGCGGCCGTGCGACGTATTGAGCCCGCAACCCAACGCGAGCTTTGTTCCGATCACCGACAAGACACATGCAGGAGACGAAATGGCACTGACGCATCAGCAGAGCAGCAATCAGGCACGAACCGCCACCGCGAGCGCGTGGATCGGCTCGGCGCTGGAGTACTACGACTATTTCATTTACGCCCAAGCCGCCGCGCTGGTTTTTCCCCAACTCTTCTTTCCCTCCGGAGACAGCCGCGTTGCGATCGCCGCGTCGCTCGCGACTTATGGCGTCGGCTATCTTGCACGACCAGTCGGCGCATTCGTGCTCGGCCGTCGTGGCGATACACATGGACGCAAGAACCTGCTTCTCACGTGCATGTTCATGATGGGGTTGTCGACACTCGCTGTGGGTCTTCTGCCGACATTCGCGCAAGCGGGCTTCGTAGCGCCGATCCTGCTCGTGATCTTGCGGCTCATCCAGGGTTTCGCGGTCGCCGGGGAGATCTCCGGTTCCAGTTCCCTCGTGCTGGAGCATGCGCCGCTCGGCCGTCGCGGCTACTTCGCCAGTTACGCGATGCAGGGCGTGACCGCCGGACAGGTGTTCGCTGCGGCCATCTTCATGCCGCTCGCCTACTATCTGCCCGAGAAGGAATTCCTGACATGGGGTTGGCGCGTACCGTTCCTGCTGAGTGTGCTCGTGCTCGTAGCCGGTTATGTAATTCGGCGCAAAGTGTCGGAGACACCGGCTTTCGTCGATGAAGCGCAACATCGGCGGATTCCCGCGTCGCCCGTCAAGGAAGCGTTACGCGATGGCTGGCGAGATATCGTGCGCATCGCCGCAATCGCGTTGATTGCGATCATCCTCGCGGTGACTTCGATCTTCGGCGCGGCCTATGCGGTGCAGCCCGCTTACGGTATCGGTCTTTCGAAAGGCTTTTTTCTCTGGATTCCACTGCTCGCCAATCTGACCGCGATGTTCTTCATTCCCTTCGCAGGCAGTCTGTCCGATCGATGGGGACGCCGGCCGCTCATCATATTCGGCGCGCTTGCATCGGGCCTGCTGTCGTATGGGTATCTCTATGCGATCAGTCTGCACAACGCCATGCTGGCGATCGGCATCGCGATCGTAATGTGGGGCGTGGTGTATCAGTGCTTCAACGCGGTATATCCGAGCTTCATGCCTGAACTGTTCCCGACGCGTATCCGGGTTACCGCCATGGCGATCGGCCAGAACATCGGCACGGCCATCACCGCGATCTTGCCGGCGTTCATCGCAGCTGCCGTCCCGCCGGGCACGCAGCACATTCCGTTGATCGTCGGGACGATCACGCTGATCGTCTGCGGTGTCGGCGCACTGGGTGCATGGACGGCGCGCGAAACCTACCGGCTGCCCGTCAGCGCGCTCGGCCAGCGAGATGCATCGCCGATCAGTCAGGAGGAGTACGACAGCCTGCGTGCGGACATTCGCAGGAAGAAAACTGCGTCCAATGTTCCCGTATGAGGGCGATCTCTGTGTACCGCGGTCCGCGTCAGGTGACGGGCGGTACCGCACCTTCGAGCAAGGTCTTGACGAGCCGCGCGCGACGCTTTTCGAGGTCCGCGATCTGACGTTCGATAGCTTCGAGCCTTACCCGCTGGACCTCGGTGATCTGGTCGCATGAGCGGGCGCCTTCGCTCAGAAGCATGCAATCCGGAAAGCCGCGAATATCGTCGATGGTGAAACCGGTCGCGATCATGCGCTGAATCTGCTTGACCTGCGTTACTGCCTTCTCGGGGAACATGCGATAGCCATTGCTCGCGCGTACCGAGGCGAGCAGACCATGTTCGTCGTAATGCCGGAGCGATCGCACGCTCGCGCCGGTGAGTTGCGAGAGTTGTCCGATCGTCAGCAGTTCCTGAGAAGACGTGTTTTTCGTGAAAAGCAAGGTAGCACAATTCGCTTGACTCTCACATCGGTGTAAGGGTTGAGACTAGGCGCACTGACACGCTCTCAGGAAAGACAATGAGCTTACGAACGTTCCTCCACTTTTTGACTTCCGCGTTCTCTGCGGCGACGCTGTTCGCGTGCGCACCCGACACAAGCGCGCGGCCGGCAAGCTATACGGTTACATCGACGGATGGGGTGAAGCTGGCGGTTCAGGAAAGCGGCAATCCGAATGGCCCTCCCATCATTCTGGTGCACGGACTACTCGGCAGCCGCCTGAACTGGGACGCGCAGGTGCAGAGTCCCGAATTGCGCCAATACCGGATCATTACGTACGATCTGCGCGGTCATGGTCTGTCGGATAAGCCATCCGGCCCGGAGCCGTATCATGACGGAAACCGTTGGGGGGACGACCTCGCAGCCGTGATACAGGGCTCACACGCGCGCAAGCCCGTCGTGGTCGGCTGGTCGCTGGGCGGCGTGGTGATATCGAACTACCTCGCCAAGTATGGCGATCGCGCGATCGCGGGCGCCGTGTACGTCGACGGCGTGGTCGAACTCGCCCCGGGTCAGATCGTCGATCACCCCGAGGTTTATCGAGACATGAATTCGCCCGATCTGAAGACGCATCTCGACGGTGAACGCACGTTCGTCGGCCTTTGTTTCAACCATCGGCCTGACGCCGATACATTCGACCGGCTGCTCGCGAACGCCGCGATGGCCTCGTGGGACATGCAAAAGGAAGTGCCGACGATGACGGTCTTCGCTGCGGAGGGGCTCGGCAAGGCGCGCGTATCGCTGCTCTTCATCTACGGCGGCCATGACGCGCTGGTCGACAGGCGTGCGACGCTGGCTCGCGCGGCCGTGCTGAATCCACGCATCGTCAGCAAGGAGTACGCGGACTCGGGTCACGCGCCGTTCATCGAGGAACCCGAGCGTTTCAATCGCGATCTGGCCGAGTTCGTCAGGTCGGTGTCGCAACAATGAAGTCGCGTCTTACGAGAAGGTGACCACGGTGCATGAACTTGCGCAAGACTTCTTTCCGGGCTTCGCGAAGCTCGACGTCGAAGCGGGCGATGTCTCGTTTCGCGGCAGGATTGGCGGAAGCGGATCGCCGGTTTTGCTGTTGCACGGCTACCCGCAGACTCACGTTGCGTGGCGATTGATTGCGCCGACGCTTGCGAGGTCGCACACCGTCATCGTGCCGGATCTGCCGGGGTACGGCGACAGCCGGACTTGCAACGATCAGCCGCGATGGACCAAACGTCGCGTAGCCAGCGCGCTCGTCGCGCTGATGGACCGACTCGGGCACGAGCGCTTCGCAGTGGTCGGGCATGATCGCGGCGCTCGGGCCGGATACCGGCTTGCGCTCGACCATCCTCGACGCGTTGCCGCGTATGCCTCGCTGACGGTGATACCGACGCTCGATGCATTCGCAGGTATCGACAAGACGTTCGCGTTGAACGCCTGGCACTGGTTCTTCATGGCGCAGCCGGGCGATCTGCCGGAGCGGATGCTTGCGGCTGATCCAGACGCTTATCTCGACGCCGCACTGGCGAAGATGGCGGGCGGTCTCGAGCGGATCGATCCTTTGGCACTCGCCGCCTATCGAAGCGCGTTCAGGAATCCGCACGTGCGCCACGCCATGTGCGAAGACTATCGCGCCGCTGCTTCCGAGGACCTGGAGCACGATGCAAGCGATTCAGCTGCGGGCCGAAGACTCGCCTGTCCGGTCCTGGTTCTGTGGAGCGAGAGCGAACAGAAGGGGAGAAGGATCCTGCCCCTTGACGTGTGGTCCCGATGGGCAACGAACGTGACGGGCAAGGGATTGCCCGGCGGCCATCTGTTGCCTGAGGATGCCCCGAATGAGGTCTTGATGTCCCTTGAGGATTTTTTGGTCGGACAGGTTTAGCGTTGGCTTTAGCTCCAACAGTGTAAATAAGGAGGCCGGTCAGAGAACGGCCGAGAAGGGTCGTGAGGGTGAGTTCACCGTGCAGGTTGCGGCCGTTCGACCCAGCGACGCCGCCGACGTCAGCAATTCGTCGGACTGCTGTCGTAGGAGTCGGCCAGTTCCAAGGCCCGCAAAGGCCGACTTGGGGCAAGGAGACCGCACGGACGGTCACGACGAAAAAGATAGAGGAAGACAATGTAACTCCCTTCAACTCAATGGGAGTCTGTCATGGGAGGCAATCTAAGCCGTGAGCCCTGGAACAAAGGCAAGTTGGTTGGTCAAAAGCCGCCGCTGAAGCCGAAAGACGTCTGGGCAATCCGGATTACCTTCATAACGCGCACGGGTTAATGATCTAGCGCTATTCAATCTTGCGATCGACAGCAAGCTGCGCGGGTGCGACTTGGTTCAACCTGCATGTTCGCGACGTGACGCATGACAATCAGATATTGCCCCGCGCGATGATAGTGCGGCGCAAGACTAAACGGCCCGTGCAGTTCGAGTTTACAGGGCCCGCTCGCCCTGCGGTCGCTGCATGGATTGAAAAAGCTAAGTTGAGGTCCGAGGAGTACCTTTTCCCAAGCCGCTTTTCTCGGTCGCCGCATATCTCAGCGCGACAGTACGCTCGGAAGGTCGCCCCTGATCCGACCGCTTACGGCGCACACTCGATCCGTCGGACGAAGGCGACTTTGATTTGCAAGCGGAAGAAGAACCTCAGAGCGGTTCAATTTCTGCTTGGACATAGCAAGCTCGAAAGCACCGTTCGATACCTCGGCATAGAGGTCGACGACGCGCTCGAGATTCCCCGAGCAAACATAAATCTAAAAAGTCGCGGCCGTTGGACCGGCTGTTTGTCGCTGCGGCCGCTTTCGCGTTTGGTGCACCGCTCCGTGCGGCCAATCTCCGACGTCCGGCGCCGTCGGTTCATATTCGAGTGACTGTTGATCTCCCTTCTTTGGCCGTTCCTTCAGGCTCGATAGCAATGGCGACATTCTGCTTACCACGTGGACTCATATCAGCTATCACATGGCGTTGTTGTGGCTTCCCATAGGTGCCGGCACGGTTAAAGCGGTCTATCGCTATAAGCGGCTGCACCCGGCAACAGATCATTAAAGGCCCTCGCCCTGCGAAACCCGCAGCGCTATCGGTCTACAAAATCGCAAACGTTCTGCCCTAAGTCGGACATGGTTGATCGCATGCTATTTGGCTGCGTTGCGTCGGTCCAGCCGACCGCGCGGGAGCCAGTCGGCCACAATCGGTGTCATTGGACAGTCACTGGCGAATCGCTGACAATTGAGCGACCCTGCAACGATGACCTACGGCTGCCGGAAGCGATATGCGCCCCAACTTTCTAGTCTCCGACCGCACCGCCCAGTATCGAACAATCGCGCTGATCCTGATATCAATGTTCTGCTTCGCTGTCGTCGATGCGCTAGGCAAGGCAGTGGCGCTTGGTTATCCAGCGAACGAAGTAACGTTTTTTCGCATGCTGTTTGGCATCGTGCCTGCGGTCGTTGTCGGCCTTAAAGGCGGAGGGTTATTCGCCCGCGTTAAGAAGGTTGACTTTCGCGGACAGACGACGCGTGCGGTCACGCTTCTCGGGGCTTCCGGCCTATTCTTCGCGGGCTTGCCGTACCTGCCATTAAGCGAGGCCGTGGCGATTGTCTACTCGGAGGCGATATTCGTCGTTGTCTTCGCCCCGTTGCTCCTCGGGGAGCGCTTGTTTGCGCGGAATGCGGTCGCCGCGTGCGTAGGCTTTGTCGGCGTGCTTCTAGTCGTCCGGCCTCAAGGTAGCTTGTCGAATCTCATTGGCCCATGTTTGCTCCTTACGAGTGCGTTGTGCGGTGCTCTTTCTATGATTCAAATTCGCAAGCTCAAGGTTGACGACGACTCAAGCATCACAGTGCTTTTCTTCACGGCTTTCGGCACCGTGGTTACGAGTGTTTCTCTGGTCTTTGCGTGGAGGACGCCGACACTGAAGGACCTGCTGATCATGGCGTTGTTGGCTCTATTCGCCACGACAGGCCAGCTACTTTTTACGGTCGCGGTACGGCGCGAAAGTGCTGCGAAGCTAGCCCCCTACACCTATACAAGCATCATTTGGGCAACGTTATTTGGATTTCTCGTGTGGGGCGAAACGTTAGGCTTCGTTTCAGTCCTGGGAATATTGACCATCGTCGGGAGCTCAATCGCTGTTGCGGTTCGGGAAGAGCCGCCGGAAGGCCCAGCGGTCTAGTGACGGACGGCCGAGTCCACGAGCAAAAGCGTTGGCCGGTCGATGATTTGGCTAACTGGGACAGCCGTTTTTCACTTACCTGGCACAGTTTTCACTTTCCGTGGCACGCGACATCTTTTGTCGGGTGACACCACCAGTGAGAAAGTGCATCGTTGAAGTTAAAGCGCTTTTCAGAAAGGGCGGCACCGAGCGGCCGGCAGGTGCCACGGAAAGTGCAAATTTCCCGCGCACTGCCGCAGTAAGTGAAAAATCCTCGGTGTTCCATCGACGCGCCCGGAGTAGACGGAGCAATTGCGTCACAAGTTGCCTGATAAATCCCGGTTGTAATCCGGCGAATGCCTTTGCGCGCGGGGAAACACTGCGAAACGTCAGCGTGCCGCTGGCCAGATCGCGTTCGAAGACAGCGATGTCACCCCGGAACTCGCTGAGCACGTATAGATGGCGCCCGGAAGGCAGGCGCAAAATGACGCGGAACGAAGCCGCGATCCAGGTCCACCATGTCGACTTCTTTTCGACGTTTGCGTGAGCTTGCCCGTGTGCCGGTCAATTGCAAATGTGAGCAGGGGAGCGCCGGGAGCCAACGCGTACCTGCGACGAAAGGCGACTGATCCGCAGAAAGCGCTAAAGGCATGACACGGTCCGCCGCAGGATAGCGATCTAGCGGTGTCAGGCTTCGGGTCCGGCCGTCGAGTCTGAATACGCCTATGTCTCCATCGTCGGCGTACGAAACGAAAGCGAAGTAGTTCATCTCGCTTTTGCGGAGTATCGGGTCCGACGTCTGATTACATGTTGAACCAAATAGTACGAAACAGCTCCTCACTGCATCAAGCTCCCTAGTATTTTCCCTTACCGCCAAGCCTGGTTTTCACGCAGATTGTCCTGCGCAATGTCAGTATTGCGTTCATTGCATTGCCAATATGTGCGCGGAATCGTATCGTCGTGTCCATTCAAGGAGACATTGATGAAGATCGCATTTCTGGGCGCAGGCGCGCTGGGCTGCGCCATCGGCGCTGCGCTGACCGAAGGGGGGCACGAGACGTGGCTCGTCGACAGGTTCGCCGCGCACGTCGAGGCCATGTCCCGCGACGGCCTGCAGGTCGACGACGAGCGCGGCACGCGCCGCGTCAAGGTGCGCGCGACGATGAATCCCGCCGCCGTCGGGCCGGTGGACCTCGTGATCGTCCTGGTCAAATCCTTCCACACCGATTCGGCGATGCGCGGCGCGCTCGACCTCGTCGGCCCCGAGACGCTTGTGCTCTCCCTTCAGAACGGCCTCGGTCACGAGGATCTGCTCAGCGAGATCGTCGGACGCGAGCGAGTGCTCGCGGGGAAGACCTATGTCGGTGGAGTGTTGCGCGCACCCGGCCACATCCAGTCCGGCGTTACCGGAAAGATCACAATCATCGGCGAGCTCGACGGCCGCGTGACCCCCCGCGCGCAAGCGGTGGCGGATGCGTTCAACAGTGCGGGTCTCTCGACCCTGGTCAGCGACAACATCCTCGGCACGATGTGGGACAAGCTGCTGATTAACGTCGCCACCGGTGCGATTACTGGCATCACCCGTCTGACATATGGGCAGCTTTACAGCGATCCCGTGCTGAAGGCGACGTCGCTCGCTGCCGTTGAAGAAGCGATGACGGCTGCAAAAGCGGCCGGCATTACGCTGTCCATTACGAATGCCGAAGACGCCTGGAACATGGCCGCCGAAGGACTGCCGGCCGGGTTCAAAACCTCGATGCTGCAAAGCCTGGAAAATTCCTCCGTCACCGAAATCGACTTCATCAACGGTGCGGTCGTGCGATGGGGCGAGCGGCTGGGCGTGCCGACGCCGGTGAACTCGACGCTCGTTGCGTGCATAAAAGGCATTGAGCGTGGCATGACTGAGCGCAAGAGAGAGGGGGCCGCGGCATGAGCGTACCTAAAGCTTATCTCGAACACGTGGCGATCTGGGTGAAGGACATCCACTGGCACATCCGCTTCTTCGAACAAGTGCTCGGCATGACCATGCGCGAAGTGGACGGCCCGCGCGAAGAGCCGCGTCAGTACTGGACACTCGGCGGGCTCCAATTCATCAGCGATCCTCTCCACGAGGGCCCTGAAGGCCGGCTCGCGCATCTCGGCGTGATGTGTGAGGACCTCGAAGGCGCGCTCGCCGCCGCGCAGCCCTTCGGCGTCACTGAAATGTCGCAGGGCCGCAACTGGCTGCGTCTGCCCGACGGACTCGCCGTCGAACTCATTCAGGCAAAACCCGCCGCATGCGTTGCGCAGGCGCTGTCGATCAATCCACGCGCGGAGGCGTGAGCATGAGCACCACCACCGAAAAATACTGGGACGATGCGCAGGAAGGCGACGAATGCGTCAGCCCGACCTACACGGTCACGAAGGAACGCATCCTCGCTTACGCCGATCTCACGGGCGACCACACGCCGGTGCATGTGGATGAAGAATACGCCAATGCGAGCCATTTCGGGTCGATCGTCGCGCATGGTCTATTCGGCCTGTCCATTGCCGATGGGCTCAAGACACAGAGCGACTATCGCTTCCTGCCGGGCATGTCGCTCGGCTGGACGTGGGACTTCGTGCTGCCCATCAAGGTCAACGACGTGCTGCATGTGAAGTTTCGCGTGACGTCGATGCGGGCGAGCAAGAGCCGCCCGGGCTGGGGCATCGTAGTGTTGCCATCCGAACTGATCAACCAGAGCGGCGAAGTCGTTCAACGCGGCGAGCATCGTCTGATGATCCCGCGCCGTCCGGGAGCCTACTGATGCAAGCCCGTCCTCTCGAAGGCATTCGCGTCGTCGACTATAGCCACTTCCTGGCCGGTCCCTATGTCGGACGCTGCCTCGCCGCGCTCGGCGCCGAAGTCATCAAGGTCGAGCGTCCCGGCAGCGGTGATGCAGGCCGCCAGCACGCGACGATTCTCGACGACCAGCAAAGCGCCTACTTCCTCCAGTTGAACATGGGCAAGCGCGGCGTGAGCGTCAATATGAAAGAGCCGCGAGGTAAGGCTTTCATGGAGCGCCTTTGCGATTCGGCGGATGTTTTCATTGAGAACTATCGCCCCGGAGCGCTGGACAAGCTCGGCCTCGGCTATGGGGCGTTGTCCGAACGCAATCCCGGTCTCGTCTATTGCTCCATCTCGGCCTATGGGCATACAGGTCCGGACGCGCATCGCGCAGGCTTTGGGCTGATCGCGGAAGCGAAGAGCGGCATCATGCAGATGATCGGCAACCCCGGCGAACCGCCACCGCTCATGCGCATTTCGCTCGGCGACATGTACACCGGCATCCACGCGGTCGCCGCGATCAACGCTGCGTTGCTGGGCCGCGTAAAGAGCGGACGCGGCCAGCATATCGACATGGCGCTGTACGACACGCTGTTCTCGATGCACGAATACGCCGTCCAGTGCTACACGATGCAGGGCGTGGTCCCCGAACAGACCGGCCATGACATGCCGACATCAACTTTATACGGCGTGTTCCGGGCAAGCGATGGGGATCTGGTCATCGCCGCGCAGGTCGATGATTCGTGGAAGCGGTTCGCGACGGCCGTCGAGCAAAACGGCGGCCCCGCGGGCTTCGCCACTGATGCGCGCTTGCATAGCCTAAACGGGCGCAATGCGAACCGCGAGGCCATTCTCTCGGTTGTGAAGCCATGGGTCGCTGCGCGTAACGTCGCCGATGTGCTCGCGCTGCTCGACAGCGTCGATGTGCCATGCGCCAAGGTACAACGCATCGACGAGGTCGTGGCCGATCCGCAGATCGTCGCGCGTGGCATGGTGATCGAACAGGAGCATCCGCGCCTGGGCACGCTGCGTCTGCCGAACCTGCCATTTCGCTTCTCGGACTGCGATACGTCGATTCGCGATGTTGGCCCGGATCTCGGGCAGCACAACGAGGAAGTCGCCCGATCGCTGGGCTTCAGCGCGGCCGAAATCGATTCGATGCAGACCGATGGCGTGCTGTTCTCGAAGCGGAGCGCGTGATGGGCGATCGTTATGCGGTCATCGGCAATCCGATCGGGCACACGAAGTCGCCCTTGATCCACGGCTTCTTCGCGCAAGAGACCGGTCAGGATATGAGCTATAAGGCCATCGAAGGGCCTGTGGAACCTGCCAGCGGCTTCTCTGACAGCGTCAGAAGTTTCATTGCTGCGGGCGGCCGCGGCATGAACGTGACCGCACCCTTCAAACTCGAAGCATTTGCAATGTCCGATGAGCGCAGCGAAAGAGCCGAGCTCTCAGGTGCGGTCAACGCGATGAAGTTCGAGAACGGCCGCATCATCGCGGAGAACTTCGATGGCGTCGGCCTCGTGCGCGACATCGAAGTCAATCTGCATCAGCCGATGGCCGGCAAGCGCGTGCTGATCCTCGGCGCGGGCGGCGCCGCGCGCGGCGCGCTGCTGCCGTTCGTCGCGGCACGGCCCGCCGAACTCGTCGTAACAAACCGGCACGTGGACAAGGCGCGGGCACTTGTGGAACAGGTCGCCAGACCGCTCACTGCTGCCGGATCGCTCATTGCATGCGGGTATGCGGATCTGGAGGCTATGGGGCGCTTCGACCTGGTTATCAACGCGACATCGGCGAGCCTGACAGGGCAACTGCCGCCGGTGCCACCTAGTGTCTTCAGCGCCAGCGGAAGCGCCTATGAACTCGCTTACGGGAAGGGACTCACGCCTTTCTTGCGGCTCGCGCGCAATGCAGGTGTGCAAGGTATCGCTGACGGCGTGGGCATGCTGGTCGAGCAGGCGGCGGAGGCGTTTGCATGGTGGCGGGGCATTCGTCCGGAAACGCGCACCCTTATCGACCGTCTGACTGTTCCGCTCGATTGACCCGAAGAGGACATCTTGCATGCAAGCCGAGCCATATCGTTTCTGCAGGTACGAAGTCGACGGGCCGCTTCTTACATTGACGATCGACCGGCCCGAGGTTCTGAACTCGCTTCACCCCGATGCGCACCGCGAACTTGCCGACGCCTTCGACCGGTATGCGGCAGATCCCGCGTTGCGCGTGGCCATCGTCACCGGTGCGGGCGAGCGCGCCTTCTGTGTCGGCACGGACTTGAAGGCACTCGATGCTACCGGCGACCACACCAAGCCATCGACAGGCTTTGCAGGCATCACGCATCGCTTCGACTTGTGGAAGCCGTTGATCGCCGCAGTCAACGGCCTGTGTCTCGGCGGCGGCATGGAAATTCTCGCCGCGTGCGATCTCGCCGTTGCCGCCGCTCATGCGCAGTTCGGCCTTCCCGAGCCACGTGTCGGTCTGGCAGCGCTTGGCGGCGGCCTCCTGCAGCGCCTGCCAAGACAGGTCGGCATGAAGGATGCCATGGCGCTGGTGCTCACCGCCAGACGCATTCCGGCGGAGGAGGCGCGTCGCATCGGCCTGATCAACGAGATTGTGCCGGCAGCCGA
The DNA here is from genome assembly GCF_023631305.1 of Caballeronia sp. INML3B. NCBI lineage: Bacteria > Pseudomonadati > Pseudomonadota > Betaproteobacteria > Burkholderiales > Burkholderiaceae > Caballeronia > Caballeronia sp. INML3B. The sequence continues at coordinate 70,690 of NZ_JALQDI010000048.1, read as the reverse complement.
ACTGATGAGCCGGGCACGTGCGCTCGCCGACGACATTCTGGCCTGTGCGCCGCTCGCTATTCAGGCATCGAAGCAGGTGATGCTGAGAAGCCTCGCACAGGCGGACCTCGCATCGACGATGCACGAGGATTATCCGCTCGCGCAGCGCATGCTCGCGAGCGACGACGCGCGCGAGGGTCCCAAGGCGTTCGCCGAAAAGCGTCCGCCGAAGTGGACCGGCCAATAGCCGGGCGAACGCATCCATCCCTCGATCGGACCGCTCGAAGAAGCGGCCTGACATCTACCGGAGACGCAATTGACGCCGCAAGAACACACACTGAACGGCGACGCCGCCGTTCGGGCCCAGGATACCGATGACAAGCAGATGGCGAACCGCGCAGCGCTGAGCAGCATCGCGGGTTCTGCGCTCGAATGGCTGGATTTCGCCGCTTACGGAGCCATTGCAGCAACGGTCCTGCCACAGCTCTTCTTTTCCGCAACCGACACGACCACGGCCACGCTCGCCGCCTTTGCGACTTTCTCGGTGGGATTTGTCGCTCGGCCGCTGGGCGGTCTGATCTGCGGCGCGCTGGGCGATCGCGTCGGCCGCCGCAACATGCTCGTGTTTACGTTCCTGCTGATGGGCGTTTGCTCGTTCCTGATCGGCGTGCTGCCCACTTATGCGTCGATTGGCGTGTACGCTCCTGTGGCGCTCGTCGTACTGCGCTTCATGCAGGGCTTTGCGCTCGGGGGCGAGGTCACAGGCAGCCAGTTGCTCACGATGGAGCACGCGCCGAAGAACCGCCGCGGCTTTTACAGTTCCTTCATCGCGATGGGCTCGCCGCTCGCCCAAGTATTGGCGAATGCGGTTCTTTTCGGCGTCGCCGCGATCGTCACGAACGAACAGTTCCTGAGATTTGGCTGGCGTATTCCGTTTCTCTTCAGCTTCCTGCTGGTAGCGATTGGCCTGTTCATCCGCATGCGGATCTCGGAGACACCCGCGTTCGAAGCGCAGATGAAGCAGAAGCGTTCTGGTCGCGTGCAGTCAACCGCCGGTTTCGGCAAGCATGGCGGCACGATACTGCGTCTTATGATGGTGTGGGCCGCCGTGTCTATCGCGTACTTCATCGCGACGGTATTTATCCTCTCCTATGTGACAGGGAAACTCGGTATATCGAAGCAGACTGCGTTTGCAATTCTGATCGTCGCGCATCTTTGCTCGATGGTCGCGATGGGCTTCGGCGGCGCGCTTTGCGACCGCATCGGACGGCGACGCGCCATGCTGCTCGGCTCACGATCGATGCTTGTCGCGTTCATCGTGTTCTTCCCGCTGATCCTCAGCGGGCATGTTCTGCTGATTGGCCTGGCCATCGTGTTTCTGCTGTGCGCAGCGCAATTTCACGCCGGTGTACAGCCCGCCTATTTCGCCGAAGCGTTTCCCACGGAGTTCCGTTATCGCGGTTCCGCCGTGGCGTATAACCTCGCGGTCGTGATCGGCAGCAGCGCGCCGTTCGCCGCGACTCTGATCCAGGCGCACACAGCAGGCGCCACCTGGCCGATCGTCGCGCTCGGCATTGTGTTCAATCTGATCTCGATGTGGGCGATCCATGCCGGCCCGGAAAGTCACGGAGAGTGACATGACAAAGACGCGCATTGCTGTCGCAGGCGCCGGTTATATCGGCCTCGAACATATTGGATACCGTCGCCATCAACCTTCGTTTCGCAAACGGCGCCCTCGGCACGTTTCTTCTCTCCGACACGGCCGCCAGCGCGCGCAGCTGGGAACAGACGTCGCAGGAAAACAAGGCCTATCCGTCATACGCCGATGAAGACTGCTATGCGATTGCCGGTACGTTCGGCTCGCTTTCAATTCCGACGATGCGCCTCAAGACATACGGACGGGCCGAGGACCGGTCCTGGTGGAAGCCCTTCGATGTCGGCGTGGCCGAACTGACCCGAGACGACCCGCTTGAACATCAGATGGAACACTTCGGCAGAGTCGTGCGCGGCGAAGCGAAACCTATCGTCACTGCACGCGATGGTCTTCAGAATCTGCGCATCACCGAAGCGATCGTCAAAGCCGCGAAAACAGGCGCAGTTGTCGAGGCGGCATCGTTGGATTGAACATTAATCGACTGCAATCCACATTGGATGGAAGAATGAAAACGTTTCTTATGCTGCACGGCGTCAACCACAACATGTTTGGCAAGCGAGATCCCGTTCAGTACGGCACGGCTACGCTCGCCGACATTGATGCAAAATTGCAGGCGCTCGGAACTGAACTTGGCGTAAAGGTCGAAAGCTATCAGACCAACAGCGAGGGCGACATGTGCGAACGCATCCATCAGGCGTTTACCGATAAAGTCGATGGCGTGCTCATCAATGCGGGTGCATGGACGCACTACAGTTACGGCATCCGCGACGCACTCGCCATTCTGACCGTGCCCGTCGTGGAGATTCATATGTCGAACATCCACGCACGTGAGGCTTTCCGTCATCATTCGGTGTTCGCGGAAATCGTCAAGGGGCAGATTTGCGGGTTCGGTATAGAAAGCTATTCCCTCGGTCTGCGGGCGGCGGTGGCGGCGGCGGCCTGACAGCGTAGGCCGTCGGGTGCGGGTCGAATACGGAGACGGCGCTGATCATCGGCAACGAACAGGACGTCACGCGCGCACTGCTCGACGATCTGGCGCATGCGCCCGACGCGCGCTTCCGGGAAATCATGTCGGTGGTGGTCCGTCATCTGCACGATCTGGCGCGGGGAAGTTCGGCTCACCGAAGCCGAGTTCCATCAGGCTTGCGCCGTCGTGGCGAACTCGGGCAACTCAGCAAGTTCGGCGTGACGCATGCGCTCGTCGGTCGCTACCTGCTGCACGAAACCGGCGCCGCGCCCGCGACGGATATCGACGGTCCGTGGCATTCACTCGATCATCACGTCGTGATCGAGCCCGGCGAAGCGCGTCTGCCGGCACCGCCGATTACCGGAAAGGCGGCCGGCTGACTAAAGGAGTTGGATCATGCCTATCGCATTGATCAAGATTTTCGAAGGACGTAGCATCGAGAAGAAACGCAAGCTGATCGAGAGCGTATCGCTTGCCATGTCAGAAAGTCTGGATATCCCATAGACGCCGTTCGCGTCGTCGCCGAAGAGGTCCCGCCGGAGCTTTGGGGCCGTGGCGGGCGGACTGTCGCCGATCAGATCGCCGCGGGATCGGCCGCGCCGCCGAAGTCCTGAGCCCTCTCGCGGGCGAAGCCTCATGCGGCAGCCCACGCGCGGCGCAGGAACGCCGTGCTTTCGCGCATTCCGATCACGGGATCGCCCTTGATAGCGCACTCGCTGCTGAGCAAACCGGTGTAGCCACCTGCCTTCGCCGCGTCGTCCTCAATGCGCAGCGGCACGAGTTGACCCTCGATATAGTCAAGCCCCGCCTGCTGCATGAGCGGCGCCTGGTGACGAGGCCCACACCAGCCGAAACGGGGTGTGATCATGGTCGAAGATGGGTCAGCTTAGCGTGGCGAGCGAGCGCAGGACGTCGGGCGTCGTCGTCGGGAAGCCGAAGAATTCGAGGTAGGCAGGGATCTGTTCGAACAACATGTCCGAGCCGACCTGAAAGCGGCAGCCACGCCCCTGTACGGCCTTAAGAAACGCGGTCATCTCCGTTTTCATCACCCCTCGCCGACGAAAGTCACGGGTCAAATGCGTTCGACGTCGACAGGAAAGCGGATCGCCTTCGCTCATACCCATGCATGTACAACAAAACCAGCGACGGGCACCGCGTTTGAGGTGCCCGCTCAACGCGTCAGCGGGTCTGCATCGCCGCCTTTGCGAGTCGCACCTCGTCTAGCGCCTCTTCGCGCAACTGGTCGTACTGCTCTTTTGGAATGGGCACCGCATCCTTCTTGCCAAGATCGCTGAGACGCACGCGATAGGTCTCCCGTGCGCTCCATGCGGCCAGCGCCGAGATGACCGTGACGCCGAGTGTGATGGAGCCGATCAGCATAGGAACGTTATGCGATCCAGGGGGAGCAACGGCCGCGAAAAGCGCGGGAAGCAGGGCCGTGATGGTGGTGCCGATGTTCTGCGCGATTGCCATAGCGGACACGCGAAAGCGTGTTGGGAACAGCTCCGGATAGTAACCCGGGAAGATCGCGTTATAGCCCTGGTAGACCACGCCCCACATCAGGATCGACATGACGAAGGCGACCGGAAGATTGTGGATGCTGATCGCGTAAAGATACGCGTAAGACAGCAAGCCAGATGCAAGGGCACCGAAAATGATCGGAACGCGGCGTCCAATGCGATCGGAGAGATTTCCGACGAATGGGATGACGAGTACCGCTACGATGTTCCCCACCACCGGGATCCACAGATACACACTTGCATGGAAGTTGATTCCGTAGGAAGGCTGCACGGCATATGCGGCACCGAAGATCGTCGTGACGACCGGGATCACGTTCATGAAAGCCATACACACGACACGAAGCATGTCGGGCCAGCTGTACTTGAATGCTTCGAGAACCGGCGCACGAGCAACTTGGCCGCTGGCATCTTCCTTCGTGAATGCAGCCGTCTCATCGACTTCACGACGAATAACGAAGCCGGCAATCAGAACGCCCGCACTCAGCAGAAATGGAATGCGCCAGCCCCACGCGACAAACGCGTCCTCAGGCATGTAGTAAGCGAGCGGCAGGAAAACGGCGGCCGCGAGAATCTGGCCGGCTTGCACACCCTGCAGCGTGAAGCTCGCAAAGTAGCCGCGCCGACCGAATGGTGCCTGCTCCATGATCATCGAACTGGCGCCGGAGATTTCACCTGCCACCGCGAAGCCTTGAACGAGCCGCAAAATCACCAGGAGCGCCGGCGCAAGGACGCCCACCGATTGATAGGTCGGCAACAGGCCGACGGCCATCGTGGAAACGCCCATGAGAAACATGCAGATCAGCAGCACAGTCTTGCGACCGTGCGTGTCGCCCCAGTGCCCCAGGACGAAAGCGCCGATGGGGCGTGCCACGTAGCCCACCCCGTACGTCGCGAGCGAGGCGACGATTGCAATCTTGGGATCACCTTTAGGGAAAAAGATCTGAGGAAAAATCAGTGCGGCAGCCTGCGCGTAAATGAAGAAATCGTAGTACTCCAAGGCGGACCCGATCCATCCGCTGGCTCTCGCCTTGCGTGCCTGCTTTCGGGCTCGCTCATCCATGAGCCCGTCGTTCACCCCGCCTTGACGTGGCAGTCCTTGTTCCATGAACGTCTCCTGATTCGACTTAACTGGAGCAGCATCGTCGGCTGCGTCTCTGGTGACATGGTCTGGCGGTTGCAACGCGTTCGACCACTCAAATCCAAAATCAAGATACGCAGTTGCTTTCGCCCTTGCAATGCAATGATTACAATAGGGACATTGCGTCGAACAATGACCACCGTGACTACCTCTGAGTTGCCTGATCTCAAGTTGCTTCAGCTTTTCGATTTGCTGTACGACGTTCGCAGCGTCACCCGCGCAGCCGAGCAGTTGGGACAGGCTCAGCCAACAGTCAGCATCTGGCTTGCGCGCCTGCGCGATCATCTACAGGATCCGCTGTTTGTCCGCACGCCAGGCGGCATGACGCCTACGCCGCAGGCGGACGCCCTGATCGGGCCATGTCGGGAAATCCTGGAGTCGTTGCGTCGGTTTTCCGCGTGGGATTTTTCGTTCGATCCGATGACAGCGAAGCGGCGGTTTCGCATTTGCATGACCGATGCGAGTCACATCACGCTGCTTCCGCGAATGCTTGCGCACGTACGTGCACAAGCGCCGGGCATCCGGCTGGAGGCCGCGCGAATTGACGGCAACACGGAACGCGCGCTCGAATCGGGCGAAGCCGATCTGGCAATCGGGTATGTCCCGTGGCTCGGAAGCGGTATGTTTCAACAACAGCTCTACATGCAGGACTGGGTCTGCCTGGTCAATCCGAGCCATCCACGTATACGTGCAAGATTGACTCTCAAACAGTATCGCAGCGAGGGGCACGTCATCATTGCCGCAGGAACGGGCACGCAACTGTTAGAGCAGGCCCTTCTGCGCGAGGACATTGAGCGTGATGTTGTGCTTGAGCTTCCTGGGATGCTCGGGCTTGGATCGATCGTCAAGTCCACCGACCTCATTGCCACCTTGCCGCGCAACATTGGTGAAACGCTGGCGAGGGTGAACGACTTAACCGCCCATACGTGTCCGTTTCCGGTTGATAAGTTCGCAGTGCGCCAGCATTGGCACGCGAAATACCATCACGAGGCGGGTAATCGCTGGCTGCGCTCGGTCGTGGCCGATCTATTTCTGAGCATGAATTAGGCTTTGAACGCAACGGTTCGGTCGAAGAGCAATTCGGTTTAGGAAAGAGGTTCGCTAGCGCGGTGCCGTCGTCGCGCCACGCAGCCGAAAGAGAACCACACTTTCAACCGCGCACCAATTTTTGCGAGCTCCTGTGGGCATCCCCGTAGGCTCGTGTGCGAAAGCATCGACATGGGGCGGTACTTCTTTCGGCCGGGGTTCGGCGGTCAGATCACCTCACACAAAGCGGCAGCCCGCAGCCTGGGGCTGTACCGGCAAAGGGGCGTGGGGCGTGCATTAGTCAACCCGCGTGTTCTGCGTAGGACGGAACTACGCGGAGCATGCTAGAGAAATGGGTGGCAACCCGGACAAAGAGCCGCCGTTCTTTTTTCAGAAACCTGCGGACGCCGGGATTGACGCTACAGGTGTTGTGCCGTACCCACCGCTCACGTCGGATTTTCAGTTCGATATCGAGATGGTGACTGCGATCGGAAAAGAGGGGTTCGAGATAAGGACAGAGCAGGCACTTACACATGTATGGGGCTATGCAGTCGGCGTCGATTTGACGCGCCGAGACCTTCAGGCGCAAGCCAAGGCACAACGCCGGCCGTGGGACTGGGCGAAAGGGTTTGATGCGTCCGCTCCGGTTACGCAGCTTCGCCCTGTGAGTCAAATCGGTCACCCAACGACCGGTCGGATCTGGCTCGCCGTCAATGGTGAGGTTAAGCAAGAGAGCGATCTAAGCGAAATGGTCTGGCCGGTCGCTGACATCGTGAGGTACGTTTCGCAGTCGGTAGCTTTGAAACCGGGCGACATCATATTCTCGGGCACTCCCGCTGGTGTCGGTCCGCTGCATCCCGGTGATGTTGTTCGGGCGGTGTTGAGGGGATAGCTGGGTTCGAGTTCCGCGTGGGGCCGAAGTCGGCGGGCGCAGCGGCGACGGGGGCCAGCAAATGATGAAAACTCTCCGCGTTTTTTCGCTGGCCGCCTGCACGAGCATGTCGATAGCGGCTCAAGCAGGCACCTTGCCAAGCCTTGCCGTTTGCAACTTGTGACGAAGAGGTCTGGAAACTCGCCTGCTTGTAAGGTCCCGCGTACTGGACTACTGCCGGCCTTCTCCGACTATCTCCCTTTGCCGCGTCGCCAGCCGCCGGGCCACAAGGCGCCGTGGAAATCGAATTGCAATCGACAAGTACATCAGAAGCCGCCGATCGGGCTGCGGCGGATGCTCCACATGAGGCGTCGCGCCGGGAAGGGGAGCGCCCGACTGTCGGCAGTCGGCTACCCGACGTTGGATCGGAGTATTAGGCTCACCGGGCAGCGCACGTGGTCGATCACGCATGCGAATGGGGCCAGCACGCGTATCGTTCGATACGTTTGCGCATCGGCATTTCGCCCGCTGGTGAGCTGGGATATCTGTGTCGAGCGACAAGGCCGTTGACAGCGTTCCGTTGTAGAACGACCCGTGAACGCCTTCCGAGGGCTTAATGACAGCCGTTGGCCATGTGGTAGCCGGCTCCCGGTCTGCCGCCGGCTGGTATCTGGCTGTAGTCGGCGGGCGGATTCAACCGGTCGATGCAACACCTAGAATCTGCGTGAGCAGCGGAGGTGTTGCATATCAAGCAGCGACCGAGAATTTATTACTCCGAGATCCAGAAAGCGCTGATGTGGGACCGAAGGCGATTCCTTTCACGGTGAGCATCGGCGTGGCGACACGCGAGGCCGGTGAGCGCGACGTGAATGCGCTCATGCGGCGCGCGGACCGGCGTTGTATCACGCGAAGGCGGCGGGGCGTAATCGTGTCGAGGTTAGATGAACGCGGTGACGTAGTCTCATGCTGGAAACCGTGGCTGTGTCGGGTAGAAGCCGGGCCTGCAAGAAGCGCGAGTCCGCGCTTAATCCGTGAACAACGCCTTGCGGATGATCGCGTGCACGCCCCAGTTGCCATCGACGACTTGCGTGACGCCGAAGTCCACCGCCACCGACATCAGCGAGATGGCTTCGTCTTCGGTGAGTCCCTTGGTGGACATCAGAAACCGCCGCGTCTTGATGAAGGCATCGCGCATGGCCTGATCCAGCGTGGACTTCTGATAGACCTCGCTTTGCGCGCTGGTGCCGAATTCGGCCAGATAGTCGGGATGGCTGAAGCCGTGCAGCACCCATTCATCGGCGGTTTCGACAAGCGGATAGGTGAGGTCCGCGAACGACTGCGAGGCAAGCGTGGACTTCTTGTGCAGGATCAGTTCGAAGTCGCCGGTGAGCGAGCATTCGATGGCCGTGCCGCACAACTCGGAATCTCCTTGCGACGCGTGCGGGTCACCGATTGACAAGAGCGCGCCGGCCACGCCGACCGGCAGAAACACGCTTGCGCCCGGGCCCACGCGCCAGTTGTCGAGATTGCCGCCGAAGGCCGAAGGCGGAATCGAATCGATCAGACCGTTCTGCTGCGGCGCCACGCCGATCACGCCGAAGTGCGGTCGCACGGGAATGGTCACGTTCCTCAGCACGTCGTGATTCTCGACCACGCTCGCGTGGTCCACCGGCACGCCGGGATAATCGATGATCGGATGCAGCACGCCGAAGGGATCGCGCTGCGGCGTCCAGCGATAGTTGTAGACGGCGCGCGCATAGGCGCTGTCGTCGCGCGCTTCGTCCGTGTGGATCTCGTAGATGGTTACGACTTCGCGCGGCTTCGGTTCGGTGAGCAGCTCGCGATAATGAAAGCCCCACCACGCCGCAACGTTGCTGCCGAACGCGCGGCCGTGGAACTTCGGATTCGTGCAGCGGCGAGGATGAATATCGACGATGCGCACTTCGAGCACATCGCCCGGTTCCGCGCCCGTCACCGCAATCGGCCCGGTGCAGATATGCACGCCGAAGCCTTCGCCCGCGCCGCGTCCATAGATGGAGGCGTTCATCGGGCCCGCGCCGCGACGGTCGACGTTCTTGCGTTCGGGTGTCCAGTGGAACACGCTCTCCGCGCCGGGATCGCCCGCGATCATGCGGTCCCAGTCATCCGACGCATGCTGCGTGAGCGCTTCGACCGTCACCGTATCGCCGCTCGCGACTTCGAGCACGGGCTTGAGATCGTGGCTGAAATAGCCCCAGTGCACCGTGTTCGCCGTTGCCCGCAGCAAATGATGCCGCGGCCTGCCGCCCGTCCGCGCGGGCCGCGCTTGCACGGCATCGCTTTCTTCGCGCACGGCGACGAGCGTGTCGCCCGTCTCTTCACTGCGCGCTTGCGCGACCAGACTCGCGGCGTTCACCGGCAGCCCGCGCGATAGCGAATGCACGAGATGGCGCGCGAGTTCCAGGTTCGCTTCGTGCCGGAACGTGCGGGGCGATGCGCCATAACGCTCGCGGAACACGCGGCTGAAGTGCGCCGGATCGTTGAAGCCCCAGCGAAAGCAGATGTCGGATATGGAGACTTTCTCCGAGAGCGGATCGGCCAGTTCCGCGCGGCAGCGTTCGAGGCGGCGCGAGCGCACATAAGTCGAGAAACTCTGTCCGGCGAGTTCGAACAGCTTCTGCACGTAACGCGGCGACACGCGTTCGTCTTTGGCGAGCGAGGTCACGCTCAGGGCTGAATCGGCGAGATGCGTTTCGATAAAGCGGCACAGGCGCGCGAACAACGCCGACTGCGGCGGCGTCAGCCCGTTGAACGAACCTTTGCGTTCCTGTCCGGCAAGACAGGCCACGAGCATTTCGGCGAGCGCGAGTTCGGTGGGACGCAACTCCTGCGCGCTCAGCGTTTCGAGGCTTTCCACGACCGAACGCAGAAAGCCCGAGAAGATGTGGCCGATGCCCGTCGCGCCCGGCAGCAACGCCACGCGCAACGAGAGCGGCGAGATGACACGCGCGTTGATGGCGCTCTTAGGCGCCCGCACGATGAACGCGCGAAAGCGTCCCGCGAAAACCAGTGACGCGCTCTGTCCCGGCGCTGCATACACGATGTCATGCGGGCTCACTCGCTCGCGCAGACCATCGGCGATGAGCGTGGCGTCGCCATCGATCAGCAGCACGAGCATGAGACTGTCCGCATGATCCGCGCTCATCTGCAGCGTCTGCGCGGCCGAGGCGATGGTCGTGAATTCGATCCCGCCCGCCGACAGGCGCGAGGTCAGCGTGCCGTGCAGACCGCGTTCGCCGCCTTCGATCTTGCTGCGCCATCCGAGACGTGCGAGCGCCGCGTTCCATTCATGACGGCGTTCGAACTCGGGATACGACTCGGTGGTGAAGCGCGACAGGTTCAACGAAAACTCCACGATAGGCGAAGCAGGAAAAGCATTCCAAAAGCAACCTTCACGCCATCGCGCTGCTTACGGCGCCGGGTGCGTCGCGTATCAAAGACAGTGCATACATGCGCCATCGCGGCGCACGCCTGCACTTGCGCGCATCACGCGACGCGCTGCGTCATGCGTTCTTGGATGAGCGTGCACGCCAATACCAGCAGTTGTGCGCAGCCAGTCAAGTTCGCGAGATTTCGGTCGCCTACGCTCTGGGCATCGCAAGTCAATCGTCGTCAGCCGTCAGGAGCGTATCGATGCAAAGGAATCTCGTGGGCCGGTTATCTCGCGCAGGATTTGGCGCGCTGTGCGCGGTGTTGTTCGCCTTCGCGGGACAGGCGCACGCCGCCGCGCCCGCAGAATGCAGCGCGTTGCAGGCGAAGTACCCGCAGTTCAAGGGCAAGACACTCACCAATGCGATCAACCCACATACGCCGGGCTATGAAGCGCTCGACCCGAACGATCCGAGCAAGTACATCGGCTTCGATATCGATCTGGGCGAGTTGATCGCGCAATGCCTCGGCTTCACGATTGCCTACAAGCCCGTGACCTTCGCCGCGCTGCTCACGACCTTGCAGAGCGGTCAGGCCGATATCGTTATCTCCGATATCTACGCGACCGAGGAGCGCGCCAAGGCCGCGGACTTCATCACGTACTCGAAGGTGTTCGACGGCGTACTCGTCGCCAAGGGCAATCCGAAGAAGATCACCGGCATCAACACGTCGATGTGCGGCACGACCGCCGCCGAAAACACGGGCTATGTGGAAGTGCCGCTGATTCAGGCGCTGGCGCCGCAATGCAAGGCGGCCGGCAAGCCCGAAGCCACCGTGCAGCTTTACGACAACAACGCCAACTGCATCCAGGCCATTCTCGCGGGCCGCGCCGATACGTACATCAACGACGTGAACACGGTCGACCAGGCGGTGAAGGCGTATCCGGACAAGCTGGAGAAAGCGACCGCCGTGACCTTGCCGTACTTCGTGGGCATCGGCGTGCCGAAGGACAAGCCCGATTTCCGCGATGCCGTGATGGCCGCGCTCGTCGCCATTCAGAAGAGCGGCGCGCAGTCCGGGCTACTCAAGAAGTGGAGCCTCGGCGTCGAGAATCTCGCGACGCCGCAACTCGTCGTTGCGAAGTAAGCGCGGAAGCATCGGCTATGGACCTGTTCCTTCACTATCTCGGCCTGCCTTATCTGCTCGACGGCATCCGCTTCACGATCGCCGTCACCTTGCTCGGACTCGCGGGCGGGCTCGTGCTGGGACTCGTCCTTGCCGCCATGCAACTGAGCCGAATCGGACCGCTCGCGGCCATCGCGCGCGGCTATACGGTGATTTTTCGCGGCACGCCGCTGATTCTGCAACTCGTGTTCGCCTACGACGCCCTGCCGCATATCGGCATCAAGCTGAGCGCCATCGGCGCGGCGGGCCTCGCGCTCGCCGCGAACGAAGCGCCTTTCATCGCGGAGATATTCCGCTCGGGCGTGCTCGGCGTGGATCGCGGACAGACGCTCGCGGGGCAGGCGCTCGGCATGACGCCTTCCGTGTTGATGCGCCGGATCATCGCGCCGCAGGCCCTTCGCTCGATGATTCCCGCGCTCGGCAACGAAACCGTCAGCGCGTTGAAGAACTCTTCGCTGGCTTCGGTTATCTCTGTGGGTGAGCTGACCTTGCGCAGCACGCAGCTTGCATCGTCGACGTTCGACTTCTTTTCGATCTTCTTTGCGTCGGGTCTCTTGTATTTGTGTCTGACGGGCGCGATTGCCGCTATTCAGCTGATGATCGAACGCGCGCTCGATCTGGACCGCGCCAGCACGCGCGGCGGCTTCTGGGGACGACGCCGGAGCGCGCCTGTACCGACGCCCGCAGGCCCGACCGATCTGCCACCTGTCTTCGTCCCGGCGCCCGTCACACCCGGCGACCGCGCACGCCGTTACGACGCGCTGTCTCGTAACAGTACCGCCGTGCAGATAAACGGCGTACACAAGCATTACGGCGAGCAGCCGGTGCTCAATGGCTTCGATCTAAACATCCGCTCCGGCGAAGTCGTCGCGTTGCTCGGACCGAGCGGCTCGGGCAAGAGCACGCTGCTTCGCTGCATCAATCATCTGGAACAGTGGGAACAAGGCGAGATACGCGTGGGCGGACGTCGTCTCGGCTTTCGCGATGACGGGCGGCGCATGAATCCGCGCGAGCTTGCGAAGGAGCGCGCGAGTCTTGGCGTCGCCATGGTGTTCCAGCAGTTCAATCTTTTCGGCCATCTGACGGCGCGCGAGAACATTGCATTGCCGCTCGTCTGGGTGCATGGCGCGACGCTCGCCGATGCCAACCGACGCGCGGATGCCCTGCTCGAACGCGTGGGCCTCGCGCATCGCGCCGATGCTCTGCCGCGTCATCTGTCCGGCGGCCAGCAACAACGCGTGGCGATTGCGCGTGCGCTGGCGCCGAATCCGCGCGTGCTGCTTCTCGACGAGCCGACTTCCGCGCTCGATCCTGAACTCGTGGGCGAAGTGCTCGAAGTGATCCGCCGCCTCGCGCTCGACGATGGCCTGACGATGATCATTTCGACGCATCAGTTGCGCTTCGCCGATGAAGTGGCCGACCGCGTCGTGTTCCTGAGCGGCGGGACCGTCGTGGAGGACGGATCCGCGCATCAGGTTTTGACGCAGCCGCATCATCCGTTGACGGCGCGCTTTCTCAACGTGATGGGCGCGGGCAGCACGCTCGAAACCGTGCACTGAATCACATCGATAAGACACCCACTTGCCAAGGACGATTCAATGAAGCATTACACGCTGCCCGTTTCATCATCCACCGTGCATTGGGGATACTTCAGCAAACGGGTAGAACCGCGCCTCACGCTCAAGTCGGGCGACCGCGCCACCATCGAAACGCTGACGCATCACGCCAACGACGACCACGAGCGCATGATCGCGGGCGATCCGGGCGCGCAAAGCGTGTTCGAATGGACGCGCGAGCACAAGGCCGTTTCGCGGCGCGGCGCGGGTCCGACCGAAGGACCGTTCCGCCTGGGCGCTGGCGAAGGCGTGGGCGTGCATCTGCTGACCGGTCCGGTGGCAATCGAAGGCGCCGAACCTGGCGACGTGCTCGAAGTGCGCATCCTCGATGTCAGGCCGCGGCCCAGTTGCAGCGCGTGTCATGCAGGCAAGTGCTTCGGCTCGAACGTGGCCGCGTCGTGGGGCTTTCAGTATCACGATCTGATCGAGGAGCCGAAGCCGCGCGAAGTGGTGACCATCTTCGAACTCGATACTTCCGGCGAACCGTATGCGCGCGCGGTCTACAACTATGTGTGGACGCCGCAGACCGACCCGGATGGCATCGTGCATGCGACTATCGATTATCCCGGCGTGCAGGTGGATCACCGGCTCGTGACGAAGCGCGAAAACATCTTGCCGGATATCCGCGTGCCGGCGCGACTGCATTTCGGCACCATGGGCGTCGCGCCCGCCGAAGCGGACTATGTCAGTTCCATTCCGCCGAGCTACACGGGCGGCAACATCGATGACTGGCGCATCGGCCGGGGCGCGACCATGTATTACCCGGTGGCGGTCGAGGGCGCGCTCTTCTCCGTGGGCGACCCGCACGCCGCGCAGGGCGACAGCGAGCTAGGCGGCACGGCGATCGAAACATCCTTGACGGGGGACTTCGAATTCATCCTGCATAAGAAAGCGGACCTCGAAGGCACGCTGCTCGAAGGGCTCACGCATCCGCTGCTCGAGACAGATCAGCAATGGTCGGTGTATGGCTTCACGTTCCCCAACTATCTGGCCGAACTCGGGACTAGCGCGCAGGTAGAAGTGGCGCAGCATGCGAGCCTCGACAAAGCCATGCGCGACGCCTTTCGCAAGCTACGCCGCTTCCTGATGACGGTGCATGGTTTGAGCGAAGACGAAGCCATTGCGCTGATGTCGGTAGCGGCGGACTTCGGCGTGACGCAGGTGGTCGACGCGAACTGGGGCGTACATGGTTCGATCCGCAAGGACGTGTTTGCGAACTACAAGAAGAGTTGATCTTCGTCAGGTTGAGATCGAACGGATAAAGCGTTGATCGGCGCGATTCAGGACCTCCGATACCTCCCCTGTCAATCCGGCGACTTGATTGGTCGAGTCAAGCACGCACTGGATGCCTTGGCGCTGAACGCGCAACCACCTGCGCGGCGTCACGTCGTTGCCGCATCGCTTGCATAACTGAGACGAGCGGCCTGTCCATCTATCCATAACGTTCACGAATCTCTCACGAAGGGACTGGCTGGTCGCGTCCGCTCGTGTCGGCGGGCGAGAAGAGGGCATCGCCTGCACTTCGGCGATGCGCGTCGCGCACCAATCTGTTTCGTCGCCTTAACTGCGCTTTTGTCCGTCCGTGTCACTTTGGAAGACAACGGACATGCGGTCAGGCACGCCGCGCCAAGTATCGCCCGATTGCGGCCACGCGCGGGAAACCGGAACGGAAGCCGCTAAAGGGTAGGCGTTCCTAATCGACGCACGCGAAGGATGCCCTCATGCGACCCGCCAAAGTGCCTGCCACCGTCATTACCGGTTTCCTTGGAGCCGGCAAGACGACACTCGTGAATCATCTGCTCGAATCCACGCGGCCGATGCAGATCGGCATCGTCGTGAACGAATTCGGCGAAGTCGGTATCGACGGCCAGTTGATCGTCGCCGATGAACGCGCCGTGATCGAGATCAACAACGGCTGCGTCTGCTGCACGGTCCGCACCGATCTCGTCGCCAGCGTGCGCGACATGTTGATGCGCTTCGGCGATCGCCTGGAGCGGCTCATCATCGAAACGTCGGGCCTCGCCGATCCCGCGCCGGTGCTACAGACCTTTCTCGCCGATCCCGACCTGCGCGAGCGCGTGGAACTGGAATCGGTCGTCGCCGTGGTCGATGCGATGCACGCGCGGGCCCAGCTTCATGACGATATCGCGCGGGAGCAAGTGGTGTTCGCGGACCGCATCGTCGTCAACAAGACCGATCTCGTTTCGTCCGATGCCGTCGATGCGCTCGTCGCCGGGATTCGCCGGCTCAATCCGACTGCACGCATCGAGTACGCGCAGCGTTCCAGGATCGACGCGCATGCGCTTTTCGGCACGCGGAGCTTTTCGGTCGACAACCTGCTTGCCATCGAGCCGAAACTGCTCGACGAAGACAGCCACGATCACGAACACGACGACAGCATTGCATCGTGCGCGATCGTGGTGCCCGGTGGCATCGATGCGACGCGTTTCAACCGGTGGATCAATCAGCTCGTGCAAACGCAAGGCACACAGCTTCTTCGCATGAAAGGCGTGCTCAACATGCACGACGAACCGCGACGCCTGCATTTTCATAGCGTGCATATGTTGCTCGACACCACGTTCGGCCGTGCGTGGATGCGCGACGAAACACGAGAGAGCCGTTTCGTGATGATTGGCCGCAACATCGACGCCGCGCGAATGCGCGATGGACTTCTGAGTTGCATGAACTGAAGCCTTCATTCATTTCTTCTTCAAGGAGCTACGCATGAAAAAGCCAGAGGCATACACGGTGAGCATCGGCGTATTGGCGGTCGTCGATACATGGCTCACCGGCACGATCTTTCCGGTTCCCGTCTGGGTGACGTTCATCGCCTGGGCGTCGTTCTTCGTGCTCGGCGGCGGGCGCGCGGGCTTCGTCAAGAGCGTGGCGTCGAATCTCACGGGACTCGTGATCGCTTCGCTTACCTTGCTCTGCATTGCGACGACGAGCGGCGGCGCGATCGCGGTGGCGGTGCTGGTTGGCATCGGCAGCGCGGCGATGGTTCAGGCATCCAAGATCAAATTGCTCGACGTCTTGCCTGCGATCGTCTGGGGCTTCGCCTCGACCGTCGGCACGATGGTGGCCACAGGCAAGGCGATCACGACGGCGGGCATCGGCAATCCGGCGCTGATCGCGGCCGCCGCGCTCGTTACCGGCGCAGTCTTCGGCTTCGTCTCGGAAGTCGTCGGCGAAGCCCTGCAATTCAGACGCGAGCATCGGCTCGGATGAGACCGTTCCTATTCAAGCGGAGCACAACGTGAAGCTACAACATCATCTTGGCGGCATCGAAAATCTGGGGCCGGTCAGCACTGAAAAGCGCGTATTCGTCGAGCCATGGGAAAAGCGCATCTTCGGCATTCATACGGTCATTATGGCGGAGAGTGCGCATCTGTCGGACGCGCCGCATCGCTATCCGGTCGATACGCTGCCCACCGCCTTCAAAAGCAACTGGACCTGGGCCTCGCTGCGCACCGGCGCCGAAGACATGCAGCCGTTCGAGTACTTCAAATATCGCTACTACGAGAAATGGCTCGGCGGCATCACTCAGTTCTTCGTCGATCAGGGGTATGTGTCGGCGGAGGAACTCGCAGAGAAAACCGCCCACTACAGCGCGCACCCGGACGCGCCTTTACCCGATCGCCCCAATGCCGAACTCGCCGCGCAGATTGACGCCTATCTGCAGAACGGCGACTCGGGCTATCACGCGCTCGACGGCGCGGCGCGCTTTCGAGCTGGCGATGTCGTGCGTATTGCCGATCCCGAAGCGGTGGACCACACGCGCTTGCCGGGGTATCTGCGCAACAAGACCGGCGTGGTGGATCTCGTCTATCCCGGCGCGTTCTCCTATTTCGTCTCGACGGGCGCGGACGGTATCGGCGCGCCGATGCCTGTATATCGCGTTGCCTTCGACGCCGCGTCGATCTGGGGCGCCGGCAAAAGCGAGCCGAACACGACCATTTACGCCGACCTGTACGAAGCCTACGTGCAGGCAGCCGAATGAACTCGAATACAAGCCAACCACGAGCGAACCCATGAGCCAACTCTTCGAATTTTCCGACGACCGCGAAGCATCGAGCGCCGCCAAAGTGCGTGCGCTGGAAGCCTTGCTGATCGAAAAAGGCGTGATTGCCACCGACTCCGTCGATGTCGTGCTCAAACACTTCGAGACGATGGCCGGCCCGTTCAACGGCGCGAAGATCGTCGCGCGCGCATGGGTCGATCCGCAATACGCGAGGCGTCTCGTCGAGGACACGCCGAAGGCGATTGCCGAACTCTCGCTTCCACTCGGCATGACGGGCGCGGAAGGCGAGCATATGGCCGCGGTCGCGAACGATGCGAACGTGCATAACCTGATCATCTGCACGCTGTGTTCGTGTTATCCGTGGCCGGTGCTCGGCTTGCCGCCGTATTGGTACAAGGACCCGGTATTTCGCGCGCGCGGCGTGCGCGAACCGCGCGCCGTCTTGCAGGAATTCGGCGTACAGGTGCCCGCCACGAAGGAGGTGAAGGTGTGGGACAGCAGCGCGCAGATTCGCTGGTTCGTGGTGCCCGAGCGCCCCGCAAACACGGAGCATCTGAGTGAGGAAGAACTCGCCGCGCTCGTTACGCCCGAGTCGATGATGGGCGTTGCACTCGTCGAAGCGCCCGCAGCCTGAGGAGCGTGTCATGTTCACGCGTTTCGAAGAATACGCTGCCGCGTCGATGCTCGGCGCACCGGATTCGCCGCCGCGTCTCGACGGCAAGCTGCTGTTCACCAATCGCTGGGAGCGCGATGTGTTCGGCCTCGCGCTCTCGCTATCGAAGGCGGGATGTTTCGAGTGGGAGGACTTTCGCCAGAGCCTGATCGCGTCCATCGCGAAGTGGGAAGCAATCGAATGCGCGAATCAGCCGCGCTGGGACTACTACGAACGTTTTCTCGAAGCGCTGCTGAACGTGGTCGAGACGAGCGGCGTGCTGTCGCGCCGAGAGATCGAAGCTATCGTCGCGGCGCGCAGCCGCTGACATTTTTCTGACTCTTCCGGAGGTACTTCATGAATCAAGCTGTCCTGCATTCCACTGACACGTTCGAACCGATTCCGCTGCGCGAACTGCTGCCGTGGATGATCTTTGGCGGATTGCTGATGCTGCTGGCGCTGTATTTCGTCGGCGCGGAGCAGGGTGCTACCGCGATCTTTCAGGGCACCGCCATTCACGAGTTCGTGCATGACGGACGCCATCTGTTGGGCTTCCCCTGCCACTGACGAGGAGACGACGATGGTCGGCAAACTGTTGATGCGCGGCATGCTCGTGGGCCTCATCGCGGGACTGCTGGCGTTCTGCTTCGCGCGAGTGGCGGGCGAGCCGCAGGTCGAACGCGCGATCGCTTTCGAGGCCCATGAAGCACACGAGCACGCTCACGCAGGAGATGCGCCCGAGCCTGAAATCGTCAGTCGTGAAACGCAAGCCGGCGTGGGCTTGCTGACCGGCGTACTCGCGTACGGCGCTGCATTCGGTGGCCTCTTTGCGTTGTGCTTTGCCTATGCGTGGGGACGCGCGGGAAGCATGGGCGCGCGGCCGCTTGCGGCATGCCTTGCGCTCGCGGCTTTCGCCGCCTTGGTGGTGCTGCCGGCGCTGAAATACCCGCCGAATCCGCCTTCGGTGGGCGCCCCGGAAACCATCGGCATTCGCACCGCGCTTTATTTTTTCTGCATGGGGATTTCCGTCGCCATTACACTGCTGTCGATAGCTTTGCGCCAAGCGCTGTCGCGCAAATGGGGCGATGCCGACGCGACGCTCGCCGGTCTGCTGGCTTTCGCGATCATGACTGCTGCGATGCTCGCGCTGTTGCCGGCTATCGACGAAGTGCCCGCCGAGTTTCCCGCCACGTTGCTGTGGCAGTTCCGGGTGGCGTCGATCGGCATGCAGGCGATTATCTGGACGGTCATCGGCGCGGCATTCGGTGTGGCGGCAGAACGCATGGCGCTGCCCGGCGCAGCGCGCGCGCGTCGAGGCATGCCCATGAACAAGCCTGTTCTCAGAGGATCCGGATATCCGCGATGAAACGCATCAAGGTCGGAATGCTCGTCTTTCCTGGATTTCAACTGCTCGACATCGCCGGGCCGAAGGATGCGTTCGCCGAAGTCAAGGTGCTGAGCGGAGGCGAGTGCGAGTACGAAATGATGATGGTCGGCACGACGCGCGGCACGGTCCAATCGTCGAGCGGCCTGACGACCGTGCCGGATCGTACGATCTTCGATCCCTGCCCGGAGTTCGACACCATCATCGTGCCGGGCGGGCTCGGCATCTTCGACGCCTTCGACGATCCGGCGCTGAGCAACTGGCTGCGCGCGCAGCATCGGCAGTGCCGCCGCGTGTCCGCTATCTGCAACGGGTTGTTCGCCCTCGGCTCGGCGGGGCTGCTCGACAACAAACTGGTGACGACTCACTGGATGGACGTGCCCCGGCTCGCCAGCACTTTTCCGAAGGCGCGCATCGAGCCGGATCATATCTTCGTTCGCGACGGCAGCATCTACACGACGGCCGGTGTCACGGCGGGCATCGACCTGTCGCTCGCGATGATCGAAGACGACTTCGGTCGGCAAATGGCGCTCGATGTCGCCAAGTATCTGATCGTCTATCTGCGGCGCTCGGGCGGGCAGTCCCAGTTCAGTCCGCTGCTGGAAACGCAGGCTTCGCCGGGTTCGCAGACTATCGAGGTCCAGCAATTCATGCTGGATAACCTGCATGTGGATCATACGGTAGCGTCGCTCGCCGAACGCGTGCATATGAGCGCGCGCAATCTCTCGCGTATCTTCGCAAAGGATTGCGGCATCACGCCGATGACTTATCTCGCCAATGCGCGCATCGATGCCGCGCGGCGCTACCTGGAAGCCACGGACTTGCCGCTGAGAGTCATCGCACACCGATGCGGCTTCGAGGACACCGACAAATTTCGCCGTACGTTCCTGCGCCGTCTGCAGATTAGTCCGGTCGATTATCGCAACCGGTTCAGATCGAGGAACAAGCAAGAGTCGCTTAGTGCGGTTTGATGTGTCTCGCCATGCCGGGATGATGCGCTGAGATTGACTTTTCTGGCACTAAACGCGTGCATGGCCATGCACTTCTTCGGGGCTAATCGGCGCATTAAAACTTTAATTAAAGGTTAATTTTGGCGAGCCGTAAGAGGCGTAATAGATAGGTGGGCGAACGCGATCGCCGGCGGCCATTCGCTGCCCTGCGAGCGCCCGCCTGCATGACTTTTCTCGCACGCTTGCAAACGTCTCGCCCATGAAACGGAATCCTTTCTTCAAGCTGCTCGCGCGTTTGCGCGTGGGGCACAAGTTGCTGCTCATCTACCTGCTTGATCTGAGCGCGGTGATCTACATCAGCGGGATTCTGATTCACGAAAAGTATCTGGCGATTGATTTTTCAAACAAGGAGATTGTCGGCAACGCGTATGTTCACGAGGTGGAACATAGCATCACGTCCATCGCAATGGCGGGCGCGGGCAAACCGCCGACGGCGGCGCAACTCGATGCAGAGGTCGACAGGCTCGTTCGTGCCGAGCAGCAATACGGCGCGCAGATGGGAAGCGCAGAGCCCAGCAACGCGCTGCGGACCGCTCTGCAGACGATGGCGCACGAGCGTGAACTCAGGATCGCGTCGACGGACCAGGCGCTGACCGCCTCCCGCGATTTGATAACGCGCATCGGTAATCAGTCGAACCTGATTCTCGACCCGGATCTCGACAGCTACTACGCGATGTCGCTCTCGATCTTGCGTTATCCCGCACTGCTGACCGCGGTGAACAGCATCGGCCGCCATCTGCACAACGGCGTTCACGCGCGCTCGCGAGAGGAAGTGCGTTCGCGCTATCTGGTCCTCGAAGGGCAACTCGACGGCGTCATGCAGGGTTTGCGGTCGGACTACGCCGAGGCGGGGGCGGCCAATCGTCAATTCGAGCGCACGCTCACCCCGTCGTTCGATCGTATGCGCACTGCCGTCGAGGCATTCAGGCATGCGGCGCGGGTGGTGGTGGACGACAACGTGGCGCCGGATGCAGCGGTGCTGATGATCGTCGACAGCGCGCAGCAAGCGCTGGTTCAAAGCGTAGACGACCTCTGGCGCGATACCGGCGAGCAGCTCGACGGCCTGCTGCATGCGCGCGTGCACGCCCTGTTTTCGCGCATGTGGCTGCATTTGGGGACGGCGCTTTTCCTGCTGTGCGCCATCCTTACGCTAGTTTATTGCGTCGCGCAGCAGATTTCGTCGCCGCTACGCAAACTCGCGCGCGTAATGGATGTGGTGCGCCGTACCGGCGATCACACGAAGCGCGCCGACTGGGACAGTCAGGACGAGATCGGCCAACTCGTGCGCGGCTTCAACGAAATGCTTGCGCAGCTGGACCGCGAACGCGTCGTGCAGAAGGAATTGGCGGCGACCGCCCGCGCGTCAGCCGCGCAATCAGCGCTCGTGGAAGCCACGCCCGTGCCGATGGTAGTCACCGCTATTCCCGGCCACGAGGTATTGCACGCCAATGCTCCAGGACTCTTCTGGCTCAATGGAAGCAGCACCGACCCGTGGGCTCAGGGCCTCGACTCCGCCACCCGCGCGCGCTTTTTTCAGCAACTTTCCGACCGCGAAGCCATCGACGAATTCGAAGTTCACTGGAAAGCCACCTCTCAGCCGAGCTGGGCGATGCTGTCTGCGCGCCGTCTCGACTTCCAGGGACGCGACGCCATTCTCACCGCCTTCACGCCGATCAATCAGATCAAGCTCATGGAGCAGCGGCTGGAACTGTGGGGCAAGGTATTCGAGGCATCGTCCGAGGCGATCGTCATCCTGAACGCCGAGGCGCATCTGCTCACCGCGAATCCTTCGTTCTTTCGCGCAACTGGCTATCGGATGGACGACGTGGCGGGCAAGCCGCCGGCCTTCATCGACACGCAGACGCAGGACGACGAAAACGGCCCGCTGGGTAACCTCCTGCAACGCGTCGGGCGCAGCAGTACGTGGCACGGGGAGGCGCAAATAAGCCGCCGCGAGGGCGGTGACTATCCGGCGTGGCTCATGATCAGCGCAGTACACGACAAGCGCGGCACCGTATCGCATTACATCTGCACGCTTATCGACATCACGGACCGCAAGAAGAGCGAAGCGCGCATTCAGTTTCTCGCGCAGCACGACGTGCTCACCGAACTGCCCAACCGTGCACTCTTTGCCGCGAAACTCGGGGTCGCCATTGCAGCAGCGCAGCGAACGCGGCAGCGCGTCGCGGTGCTGTTCATCGATCTCGACCGTTTCAAGAACATCAACGATTCGCTCGGGCATCACATCGGTGACGGCTTGTTGCGGTCCGTGTCGCGACGCCTGCTCAATGCGGTCGGCACCCACGACACCGTGAGCCGCCTGGGCGGAGACGAGTTCACGGTACTGCTCAACGGAGTCGGTCACGCGAGCGAAGTGGCGCGCAGCATCGCACAGCGGCTACTCCCGCTGCTTCGCGAAGCGCATGAAGTGAGCGGGTTGACACTGCAGGTTGCAAGCAGCATCGGCGTCGCACTGTACCCGGATGATGGCGAAGACATCGATACATTGATGCAGAACGCCGACGCCGCGATGTATCAGGCCAAGTCTGCCGGACGAAATCAGGTCAAGTTTTTCGCGGCCGACATGGCCGAACAGGCGCGTCATCGGCTCGCGCTGGAAACGGGTTTGCGCACGGCTATTGATCTCAGCGAGTTGCGGCTCGAGTGGCAGCCGTGCCTCGAAGCGCGGTCCGGTGCGCTCGCGAGCGTCGAAGGACTGCTGCGCTGGAAGAGCGCGGTACTGGGTGAAATCGGTCCGGCGGTGTTTATCCCGGTGGCGGAGGACACGCGCCTCATCGTTTCCATTGGCGCGTGGGTGATCGAGGAAGCATGCCGACAGCTCGCCGCCTGGCGCGACGAAGAGGGCCTCGAAATACGCGCGTCTGTCAACATTTCGGCGATCCAGCTACGCGAGCCGGAACTCGTTGCGGCGCTTGGCAAGAGTCTGCTCGCGCATGGCGTACCGCCGCATTGCTTGGAACTCGAAATCACCGAGACGGTTCTCATGGATGGCGCCGAACACTACGCGCAAGCCATTCACGCCATTCGCGGGCTAGGCGTCAAGCTCTCGCTCGACGACTTTGGCACCGGCTACTCGAGTCTCAGCTATCTGAACCGGTTTCCGCTCGACCGTCTGAAGATCGACCGCGCGTTCGTGCGAGACATGCTCGACGCGTCCGCTGATCTTGCCATCGTCAAGGCGATCGTCGATCTTGGGCATGAGCTTGGTTTGCGCGTGGTGGCCGAAGGTGTGGAAACCGGCCATCAAGCGCAGGTATTGCGCAAGATCGGCTGCGATGAGTTGCAGGGCTTCCTGTTCGCACCGGCGATCCCAGCCGAAGAACTAGTGCTGTGGAACAGGGCGCGGCAAGACGAGGCGCTCGATGCTTCGCCGGCTTGAGGCGATCCCATCGCCACATGCGAGTCCCGACTAGCTATTCAACAAGGCCGGCGCTTCGTAGAACTGTTGAGCATCAGTGTAGAGCGTGCAGCTATGCAGTCGGAGGCCGTCGGCGAGGATATGCGGACTTACGCGCAGGAAAGGTTCGTCGGCTTTTTTCGGCGGGTCACGGGTCTGGTTTCGACAACGGCGCCAGCAGTGATGCACCGATGGCTGTGCCGAGCGCACTCATGATCAGATAGACAATCATCGAAAGGATCACTCCAGCGATGATGGAACCCCACGACAGCCGCGGCAGGCCGTCTTTTGTCGTAAGCAGTCGCATGATGTGTTCTCCGTCAGATCGTTTCGGGCGATGGTGACGTTGCGCAATACGCATGCCGGTTTCCTTGAGGTCGGAAAAACTCATCCCTCGGTCAGGCGCAAAGGGTTGAACCCGCCACGTCTGCGGCTCGGGTCTGCAGTTTCTTCCGGGGCGAAGCGCTAGGGCGCGACTTCCTGCGGCGCGAATTCAACTCTGCGTCTTTTTGGGAAACCCGGCCGCCCGAGCCTATCGGTGGGCTTCTTTTCTGTCTCGGTTTAGTCAACGCGGCCGGCTTCGCATTTCAAGGAATACGGCTATTGGTATCAGTGCTGCTACCTCGCCGCTTGGCGGAAGCCGGCGGCGCAATGACGGTTCGCCTCAGTCAACGGTTGCCGAAGGGCTGGGAAGTCGCGCTGCATATCAGGTGCAGAGCGCAACGGTCAGGGCAACTTCGCGCAGACCGGACCATTGTTTAACTCGCGTAGCCCGGTGCCGTCGAACGCCGCCCTTCAGCGAACGGACGCCAGCAGTTCCGCTGACGTCATCACTGCAGCGTATTTCTGCCGCATGTCGAAGAGATTGGCCTCGTGCGGCTCGAGCGCGCGATCTCCCACACAGTCCGACAGCACCACAGGACGGAATCCGTACTGCATCGCGTCGACGACGCTTGCGCGTACACAGCCGCTGGTCACGCATCCCGCGACGACGAGCGTGGACACGCCCCGCATCGCAAGCCACGCCGCCAGCGATGTCCCGAAGAACGCTGATGGCACGTTCTTGCGCACGACGAGTTCGCTGCGTGCAGGCGCAAGCTGCGGCACGATCGCGCTTGCCGGGGTGTCTTCCTTGAGCGTCAGCATGCCCGGCACCTTGAGCGAGAACACGTTGGCATCGGAATCATCGTCCGCGTAGACGATGCGGCTATGCGCCACCGGCCATTTCATTTCGCGCGCCGCCTTCAGCAGCGGCACGGTGTTCTCGATCGCTTCGGGAATGTTGCCGCCGCCGAACACCGCCGGATCGGCGAAACCGTTCACGAAGTCGATGATCAACAGCCCGATCGGGCCTGTGATTTCCAGCGTTTGCCCGAAGCCCTGACGTGCATAGACGGCGTCGTTCATTGTTCATCCTCCACGGTTTTACCGTCGCGCACGACGTCCACGCCATCGAGCGAGACGGTGCAGCGTCGCAACGGAATGTCGATATGGCAGGCGGTCGTGCGCTTGCCGCCGCCTTCGTTGTTCGGCCCGAGGGAGAACAGAAAATTGCCGTCGAACGCGCGGGCGTCCATGCCCAGTGTCGCTTCACGGTCGTACAGGCCGAGCGTGGACCAATGTGCGCGCTTCTGCAGGCCCCAGCCGATGTGCGAGATCGCGTAGGCCTCGGGGTCATCGAAGGTTTCCATGTATTCGCGCAGCAGGTCGGCGTCGACGCCGCCTTCGATCTCGCGCGCATAACCGGCTTCGACCGTCAGCACGATCGGCTCGGCGCAATAGGTTTTCTGGGGCAAGAGAATGTCGCCGCGATCGATCACGATGCGCCCGTTCGCGCCGCCTTCGTTCGGGAAAGTCAGCGCGAATCCGCTTGGCCAGTGATCCCAGCGGCCGGGTTCATCGACGAAACCGTATTCGGCGATCGCCGGAAACTCGCCCATCGGACAAGTCAGATCCGTACCGGCTTTCGACGTCACGCGCATTTCGCGCGACGCTTCGATCCGCTTCGCCGCAGCGAGAACCCGCGTTCGGTCATTGGGCGTCGGCGTCATGCGGACCAGCACTTCCGGCGGCTCGACAGCGAGCAGAATCTTCGTGCCCGACGCGAGGATGTCGTGCTGTTCGGGCGAGAAAAGCAACGTCATCAGATCGAGCACGAGGTCGCTCGCCTTGAGCGCCGCGATCGCCGCGCGGTTGCCGGTGAGCGGCGTTTCGCCGAGATAGGCGAGGGCGTCGCGGCTCAGCGCCTTCTCGCCGTTGACGGGCGGCAAGTCGAGCCGGTTGACGACCGCGCCCATCGACTGCGTCGCGATCAACGCGCACGCGAGCGTTTGCGGATGCGTCGCCGCGCCGGTCAAAATGGTCACGGTCTGCCGCGGTTCGAGCCGCGAGAGCGTGAGCACCTGCTTCCAGGCTTCGACAAGTTGGTAGTCGCTAATTGGCATGATGATGTGCGATGGTTATTCGAGCGCTGCGCCGAAGAACGAACCGAAGGCCCGATAGAAGCCTTCCTCGTCGTCCCACGGAATCATGTGGCCGGCCTCCGGCACCTTGACGACTTCGACGTGCGGCAGCAAACCGCGAATCTCGTCGATGTCCTCGCTGCGGATCACGTCTCCACGGCCCGCCGCCATCAGCAGCGCGGGCTGCTTCACGTGCCGCATGTCGGCGTGAACGTCGTCGGTATGGAAACCTTCGAAGCTCGTGCGGATGGCGCGTTCGTCGCAGGTATGCAGCCATTCGGCGCGCAGGCGCAGTTGCTCTTCCGTCCACGTCGGGCAAAAGCGGCGCATGCCTTCGACATCGAGCCCATTGCGTGCAAGCGCGATCGAATCCACATACCACGGCAACGCCGACGGATACGCCCGTCGTCCCGGACCCGACACGGGCGGATCGACGAGCGCCAGCCGCGCGAGCGTGCCGCGTTGCGAGCGTGCCGCCGCGCGCAAGGCGATGCGCGCGCCCATCGAGTGCCCGAGCACGCTCGCGCGCCCGAGCCCGATTGCGTCGATGAAAGCGAGCAGGTCGCCGGCTTGCGCGTCGAGGCTGTAATCCAGTTCCGGCGATGCGCTCGACAAGCCGCGGCCCCGCACATCCAGCACATACGTGTCGAAGTGCCTGCCGAGCCGCTCGCCGACGAAACCCCATGTGACCGCGGGACTCGTGATGCCCGGCACGATCACGACCGCATCGCGCTCCATGCGCGGGCCGCTCGCCCCGCCATAGCGCAGATAATGCTGGCGTATGCCGTTCGCGTTGACATTCGCGCCGTACAAAAACGTCGATTGCATCGCTGCGCCCTCGCTCAATAAGCGCCGGAAAGGAGCGCCCCGGCGCCCGGCACGATGGGCCGCAAGTCGAGCTGCCGCAACATCGCATATGTGGTGGCGATGGCGGCGGTCACGACGGGCTTGCCGGTCATCGCTTCGACCATCGGGACGACGGACAGGGACGGCATCTGCACGCAGGCGGACAGGACGATGGCATCCGCGTCGTGGTACTTCAGCGTCTTCACGATGTCCGGCAGATTGCGCGGATCATGGCGCGCGACTTCCAGGTTGTCGGCAATTTCGAGCGCGCGATAGTCGATCACTTCGAAGCCTTCATGCCGGATGTAATCGACCACCAGCTCGGTGAGCGGCTTCATGTACGGCGCGACGACGACCACGCGCTTCGCTTTCATCACCTCGAGCGCATCGACGAGCGCGCCCGCGCTGGTAACGACAGGCGCATCGGCGCCATTCGCGGCGGTGTGCGCCTGCAAGCGTTGCTGCGACGCGCGGTGATAGCCGCGTCCCATCGCCATGATCGCGACGAGGCACGCGTAACCGAGCACGTCGACGCGCGCATCCGACAGTTCGACGGCGCAGCGGTCGGATTCCGCGTCCATCTGCGCGAGTTCTTCCTTGACGACCTTCTTCATCCGCATGCGGCTCGAATGAAACGTGAAGCGCTCCGGCTGGATGCTTTGGCGCGCCGTCAGCATGGCGGGAATTTCGGTTTCCATCGTCGTGTTCGAACTCGGGACGATCTGGCCGATGCGATAAGTCTTTGCGGGCATGTCGAATAACCTCTTGATGTGATCAGGCGGCGGTGAGCGCGCGGGGTGCGAAGCCGGTCGCGTTATACGCATAGACCCAGTTCGCCTGAATGCCCGATGCCTGCGGATTCAGATACGACTTGAACTTGTAGATGAGATCGCGCTTGCGTTGCGCGAACGCGCTCGGCAGGTGATACGTGCGGCCCCGTTCACGCGACTCGAGTTGCACGCGGCTCGTGCGCGGCAGGCGTTCGGCCTCGTAGTCGCGCAATGCATTCGCGATATCGCTACCGTGCGCTTTCAACGAACGCGCCAGCACGTAGCCGTCTTCGATCGCCATCGCCGCGCCTTGCGAGAGAAACGGCAGCATCGGATGCGCGGCATCGCCGAGCAGCGTGACGCTGCCGCGCGACCAGGTTTGCATCGGATCACGATCGAAGAGGCCCCATTTGAAGACCGAATCGGCGCGCTCGAAAAGGCGGATCAGGTTCGGATGCCAGCCTTCGAACGTCGTGAGCAACTCTTCGCGGCTGCTTGCCGCATTCCATGATTCCTCGACCCACTTTTCCGTCTCCGCGACCGCGACGATGTTGACCGCCTTGCCGCGACGCACGAAGTACGTCACGACGTGCGCGTTCGGCCCGAGCCAGAACGAAGAATCGGGGCTCACGAAGTCGGGCATCTCGTCGAACGGCACGACCGCGCGAAAGCACATGTTGCCGGTGAAGCGCGGCGCCTCCTCGCCGAAGAGCTTGCTGCGGACGATCGACCGCACGCCGTCGGCCCCGACGATCAGATCAGCTTCGAATTCGCTGCCGTCGTCGAACACGGCGACCGCGCCGTCCTTGCCTTGACGAATGTCGACGCAACCGGTCGAAAGACGCGCAGCATCGGCAGGAAGGAGCGAAGTCAGAATGCGATGCAGGTCCGCGCGATGCACGTGATAGAACGGCGCGCCATAGAGAGCAGGGCAGACGGCGGCCAGCGGCGTGCGAAAGTTCTCGCGCGCCGTCTCCCAGTTACGGCCGACGATCGCTTGCGGCACGAAGGCCACGTCGCGCAGCGCGTCGCCGAGGCCGAGCGCCTGCAGCACCTTCACCGCGTTGGGCGTCATCTGAATGCCCGCGCCGACCTCGCCGAATGCGCTCGCGCGCTCGAAAAGCCGCACTTCGATCCCTTGCTGCGCGAGCGCGCCCGTGAGGGCGATGCCGCCGATTCCGCCGCCGATCACGCCGACGCGAAGTGTTCTGCTCATGGTCTCGTCCTTCCTGAAAAGTGAATCCGTGTAGATGCGCGATCAATATTATATGGCCGTATAAATAAATGCAACGGCGGACGTGTGGCGATGTGACTGCTGAAGGAAATTAGGGATAGGCGTTTGAACGACCGTAAAATATGCGGCGACCGCAGCCGCATGCATCGAGCGGCCTTCCATTCAACGCAAGACGGCCCCGCATGACGAAAGACCAGACTACCCACGCTCGCGCACACGGAGATTCGGCCGGACGCAAACGGCTCGGCCGCCCGGCGGGCAACGTGAACCAGCGCGAGAACATCCTCGATGCCGCCGAAGTCGATTTCTCGCAGCGCGGCTACGCGGGCACGTCGCTCAAGGAAGTGGCGGCGTCGTGCGGCGTCACGCAGGCGCTGATCACGTACTACTTCGGCACCAAGCAGCAGCTGTTCGAGCAGGTCTTTTTGCGCCGCGCCACGCTGGTGTCGGAAGAGCGGGTCAATCTTCTGCGCGCACTGGGCGATGGCGGCGCGAAGCCGGACGTGCGTGACATCGTGCGAGCGTTCTTGCAGCCGCTGGTCGCGCTGCGCCAGTCCGATGGCGGCCGCGCATTCATCCGCCTTCAGGCGCGTTTGCATACTGAACCGCCCGAGATCTCCTACAGCCTGCGCAGCACGGCCTATGGCGATTCCACCGATGCCTACGTCGAAGCCCTGCGCACTGCGTTGCCCGGCCTGCCTGAAAAAGACCTTTACTGGCGCGTGACCGCGATGATCGGCGCCTATCTGTACGCTTTCTCGGATACGCACCGGCTCGATATGCTGGCCAAGGGCGCATGCGATCCGTGGGACGCGAACGAGACGCTGGAGCAGTTGACGAGCTTTATCGTCGGCGGCCTGGAGGCGCAGGCGAGCGTGGCGACGAAGCCTGCAAAGACGAGCCGCGCGAAGAAAACGGCGGACGCCCCCGCGAAGAAAACGGTGAAAGCAGCGAAGACCGCCCGGGCCCCGCGGGCGGCCTGAAACACGGTCGATCAGCGGCGCAGGCCGATTTCCATCGATTCGATCACGTGCGTGAGCGTTGCGTGCATCGACGTGAGCGCGGCCTGCGGCAAGTCCGCGCTTGCGGTTTCGCCGATCATGTCGCGCAGCGTCTCCTGAACATCGACGCATGCGCTCTGCGGCAGCGCGGCGGCGATCACGCTGATCGCGGCAGTGAGTCCATGCAATTTGCCCGTCAAGACTTCGAGTTCCTGGCTCATCTCTTACTTCCTGTCGTTGCGTTGATTGAAGCGTGGAAAGCGGACCGCTCGCGATAAGGACGGTCCGCGATGGTCACATTTGCCCGGTCGCCGGATGCGCCTTCAGCTTGACGAAGAGCGCGAGGCCGGCGATCACCGAAGGCACCGCGAGCAGCGCGAACACCCCCGGCAAGCCGAGCTTCCATTGCGCGAACAGCCCGCCGAGCGCGACGCCCGCAATGCCGCCGAAGCGCCCGACGCCGTACATCCACGAGACGCCGGTCGCGCGGCTTTGTGTCGGGTAGAACATGGCGGCGAGGGAGGGCATCGACGATTGCGCGCCGTTCATGGTCGTGCCGGCGAGAAAGATCAGCGCGCTGACGAGGCCGACGCTGCCGATCGCCTGCCCGACCACGAAGATGAACGCCGCAGTCAGCAGGTAACCGAGCATCACGATGACATTCGCGTTCCAGCGATCCATCAGCCAGCCGGACACCACCGTCCCGATGCCGCCGCCGAGCGGGAAGAGCGCGGTCAGCAGCGCGGCGCGTTCGGGCGTGAAGCCCGCTTCGTTCATCAGGAGCGGCATCCAGCTCATCAGCAGATAGAAGATGACGAGGCCCATGAAGTACGTGAGCCACAGCATGATCGTGCCGGTGAGAAAGTCCCTGGAGAGAATCGCGCCGACGGACGTCTTCGCGTGCGTTTGCATGCGTTCGGACAGGCGGAACGACTGGACGCCCGACAGATCGAGCGGCGCGATTTTCGCGAGCGGCGCACCGATTTTTTCCTTGGACGCGCCCTGCTTCACGAGAAAGCGTACGGATTCCGGCACCCAGAACACGACGCCGAGCACGAGGATCAACGGCAGCACGCCACCGACCACGAACAGGCTATGCCAGCCGTACGCCGGAATCAGCCACGACGACATGAAGCCGCCGAGCGCTGCGCCTACCGTGAAGCCGCAATACGTCGTATTGACGATGATCGCGCGCCTGCGCTGCGGCGCGTATTCGGAGACCAGGGTGATGCTGTTCGGAATCGCCGCGCCAAGGCCGATGCCGGTGAGAAAGCGCAGCGTCACGAGCGACTCGATGGAGCCCGCGAACGCGGTGGCGAGACTCATCGCACCGAAGAAGGCCGTCGCGGCGATGAGCACGCTCTTGCGCCCGAAGCGGTCGGCGGCAGGGCCGGAGATGACCGCGCCTGCGGCGAGACCGAAGAGCGCGGCGCTCAGCACGGGCGCGAGCGCAGCCTTCGAGATGCCCCAGCCCCTGACGAGCGCAGGCGCGATATAACCGATGGCCGCGGTGTCCATGCCATCGATCAGTACGATCAGGAAGCACACGCCCATCAAGACCCACTGGAAGCGCGAGAAGCGATGTGCGTCGATGAACGCTTCGACGGGCACGTCCCCGCTCCACGCATCGCCGCGATCGGAAACCGATGGATGCTCCGCCCGCGGCGGAAAGGCCGGGCCGGATTGAAGCTCTGCTTGCGACATGAACAACTCCTCGTTGTCGACGGCTCACACCGTCCATGAATGCCACCAGGCCGGCCAGATGCCGGAACTGCGCGAAGCGGGGGCTCACCGGTTTCGACGCAGTTTATTATATGGATATACAATTAATAAACGCAATCGGGAAAAAAATAAGAGACGGGCGTGAGGTCACGCCACGCCCATCGAAGGCGATCAGGCGCTGGTTGGAGATGGCGACGCGGTGCGTCTGGTGTGAGAGGTGCCCGAGCACCGCTTTGGGTCCGGCGAACGGGCGCTTGGCGTAGACCACCGATTCGCAGGTACGTAGCGGCGCCACCACCGGGCAAAGGTGGCGGGTCTAGCGAGACCGGTACTCGCCGAAGAACTGCAGCTCGCCGTGCCGCTGGGCCACTTCGAGCGCTTCGAGGAAGCGCCGGCTGAGTACGACGGGCAATCCGCGGGGCACGTGCACGGGTGCATACTGACCATCAACTCGGGCCGGTCGAGCGTGACTGTGAAGAAGAACTTCAGGCCGGTGATCGCGTGGTCAGCGACACGGCCGATGTGCCGTGGCCGACCAGATAAAGTCGGTAGCGCCGCAGGTCCTCGACAGTGGCCATGTCAGGTGAGCGCGCCTCTACCGCGCGAGCGGTTTCGTTCAGCGGCGACGAAGAGGCGAAGCAGCAGTGCTCAAGTACGCTTCTTCTGGGCCTTCGGCGGTGCGCCCGATGACGCTCTCACGATTAATTCGGCCTCCAATTCAACGCTTCGGGCGGTACCTGGTTCTGAAAGCTCGGAAAGAATCATCTTTGCAGCATTTGTTCCGATTGCGGCGCTCGGGACACGGACGGTAGTAATCGGTATCGGTAGCTCGGACATAAGCTCAAAATCGTCGAATCCGGCGAGGCTCAGGTCGCCGGGGATCTTGTAGCCTTGATGCATCGCTTCCAGCATTGCGCCCATTGCAAACGAACCGTTGCCGCAAATCACCACGGTCGGCGGCTGCGGCGTGTTCATCACTTTCGAAAAGAGTTGTCGCCCGACGCGCGCGCCCCACACGCCGTCGACCATGTGAGCGGCGGATATTCCCAATCCGTGCTCTGCAAGCGCATCGCGCACCCCTTCACGTCGGGCCTGCGCGCGATCGTTGGTATCGGTGTGCTGCGATAGCATCGCAAAACGGCGATGCCCCAGACCAACAAGATAAGTCGTGAAGTCGAAGAATGCGCGGTAGTTATCTACACCCACGCAAAGCGCGTCGCTGTTTTCTCGATAAACGAATGTGTTGACGAACGGAATCTGACGCTGCGATAGAAGGGGTTGCAGATCTCGATGATGAGCTTCGCCCACCAGTACGACGGCATCGACTCCGCGTTCGAGCATGGTTCTGACTTGTCGATATTCCCGATCGAGGTCGTACTCCGAGCAACCGAGCAGAAGCGTGTATCCAGCCTGTTCGAGTGACTCCTGGAGTGCCTGTATGGCTGAAGCGAAATGCTCATTGGCCAACGTTGGGAAGACTGCCCCGATTGTTCCGGTCCGTTGAGTTGCAAGTGCTCGCGCTGCGGCGTGCGGCACCCAGCCGAGATGATCGATCGCGACCATGATTCGCGAGCGCAACTCGTCCGAGACGACCGTTGGATTGTTCATCACTCTGGAAACGGTCGCCGACGACACGCCGGCAAAGCGAGCGACGTCCCGCAAGGTCACCCCCGAGGTGCGCGAGCGCTTTGCGGCCGCGTGGGGTTCGGCCGCTTCCGCTGATATTAGTTTGCTCTTCGCCATGCGTGGGGATGGTCGGATTCGCGCGAGATCATCGATTATATCAACGCCTTTCCTCGTTACTCCGCCATTAAGCGAAGACTTTTCCCGCCTCGATTCATTGCCTCGGCGATGTTTTCTGACGATGAGCGGCAGTGCACCTTCGATGCAAAGAAATGCTTCTTTCGATCATGTACGTAGTAGACCTATTGATAGCGGGGCCCCTCGATCTGAAGAGACAACGACTCTTGAGATCCGTGAAACATCTGATCGGCCCCCTCGCGACAAACAGAACAGAAATAACAGAAGTGTCGCTAAGCGGTTTGCTCGCCGCTGCTGGGATCCATTCTCGCGACGTCGCGCGGTGACCGCGTCGGGCCCAAAGTAGGTTCAAAGGATCCAGCCGTATTCGACATCCGGGTATACCTGTAGGAAGGACATCGGTCCAATGCTCGCGCGGGTTACACCACGATGCGGGAAACCCCCTACATAGCTTTCATTCAAGATTGAATAGAGTTCAATCAACGAACGTCGTAGTATCTTGGTGTCTTACAGGCACCAGACGCTGATCGGATCGGCGCGCACGAGAATGCTTGAACTATCGCTGCACTTCACTCGCGGAAGGAGACACAGATGTCAATGAAGTTATCGTCGCGGCAGGTCGATGGCCTGCAAGGCGGAAACGGAGGGCAACCCGGAGCGGCCGAACGTCCCAAAGCACGTCCGTCCGCCGGAATGCGCAAAGTCAAGCGGCTCGGCTGGAATCTGCTTCCACCGTTGACCTTCGTGGCCATCATCGCAATCTGGGCGGCGGCGGTGCGCCTCTTCGACATCCCCGCGTACGTCATGCCTGGTCCCGGGCTGGTTTTTTCACGACTCGTCGAGGAATATCCGCAGCTCTGGAGCAATTCGATCGTCACGGTGACGGAAATTGTCTGGGGCTTCGGATTGACGATAGTGACTGCAATCCCGGTAGGGCTCGTCATCGCGCTGTCGCCGCTTGCGAAACAGGTGGTTTATCCGCCGCTCATGTTTCTCCAGCTCGTGCCGAAGATCGCAGTGGCGCCGCTGTTCCTGGTCTGGCTCGGCTTCGGCATCGAGTCGAAGGTGCTGCTCACCGTCCTCATGACCTTCTTCCCTTTGCTGTTGGCCAGCGTCAGCGGCTTTCAGATTCTGGACAATCGTCTGCTCTATCTGACGCAATCCATGGGCGCGAGCTCGTGGCAAACCTTTCGCTATCTGCGCCTTCCCTCAGCGCTGCCGGTCATCTTCTCCGGCATCAAGACGTCCGCCACCATCGCCGCAACGGCTGCGATCGTCGCCGAGTTCGTCGGAGCGAACAAGGGTTTGGGCTACGTGCTGCTCCGAGGGACCAGCACGATGGACATCGGACTGACCTTCGCCGTGATTGCCGTGCTGACCTTTATCGGCATTGCCATCAACTACATCGTCGAATTCGCCGAATGGGCGATGACACCCTGGCAGCGCGATAAAAACTGACGTCGAGAACGAAAGAGCGATTGGCCCGATGTCGCCGTGGCCAACACCAACACCTTTGGAGACTAACAAGATGCTTCGTTTTATCAGCCGCACGCTGGCCGCAAGCGCTGTGTCGTCAGCGTTGGTTTTTGGAGTGAGTGCCACCGCCGTCGCAGCGACGCCTGTCACATTCCAGCTGAATTGGGTCGCAGGGGGCTCGAACGCGGGGTTTGCCGCGGCGCTGACCGAGGGTTACTACAAGGAAGCGGGCCTTGACGTCACGTTGATCGAAGGCAATGGATCGGGCAATACAGCTCAACTCGTGGCCGCGAATCGCGTGCAGTTGGCCTACGCCGATGCCGTCGCGGTGAGTCAGCTCATCGCGAAGGGCGCGCCGATGAAGGTCATCTCGACAGTCTATCAATCCAACCCTAACGAAGTCTCGGCGCTGAAGAAGACGAATATCAACTCGATCAAGGACCTCAAAGGCAAGAAGGTGGGCGTTCCGTCCGGTTCGTCTCAAACGACGATGCTTCCGCTTTTCCTGAAGGCGAACGGGCTGAAGGAATCGGAGGTGAACCTGATCAACATGCCGTTGACGTCCATGGTTCCGACCTTGTTGCAAGGGCAAGTCGACGCGATCCTCGGATCGATCGATTCGTATCAGATTCAGCTGGAAGCGCAAGGCGCGCAGTTGACCAACTTTCGCTTCGCGGACTACGGCGTGCCGACCGTCAGCACGTCGATCTTCGCGAACGAAACCTATCTCAAGGAGAACAGCGAGGTGGTCAAGAAGTTCGTTGCTGCGAGCCTGAAAGGCTGGAGCTTCGCGCTCGATAACCCGGCCAAGGCAATCAAGGATCTGAAGGCGGTCTTCCCGAATCTGTCGGAGAAGACGGCGACAGCAGAGCTTGCGGCCATCACGCCGCTCTTTTGCAGCGGCGGCGCGAAGTACGTAGGTAAAGCGGAAGACGCGCAGTGGGTGAAGACGCAGGATCTCTTGTCGCAGGTCGGTCTGTTGCCCGCGGGTCGCGACCCGAAGTCGTATTACACGAACGATTTCCTTCCGCCGACGTCGGCCATGCGTGCGTGCAAGTGACTAAAGAAGTAACTAAAGGACCGTCATGACTGAACAGCGAAACATGGGACTGCGTTACTCGGACCTCGAAGTCGGATTGAAATTTCGCAGCCCCGGACGAACGATCACGGATGCGGACCTGGTCGGGTTCGCAGGCCTTACAGGCGACTTCTCCGAACTTCATACGAGCGATGTGTACGCGCAAGCCAGCCAGTTCGGCCGCCGCGTCGCGCACGGCATGCTCGGGCTCGCTTACGCGCACGGCCTGATGTGGGCGCGCACGGGCGAGTTGCGCGAAACCGCGATCGCGTTTCTCGGGATCAACGAATGGAAGTTTCTCAACCCCATCTTTGTCGGCGACACGATCTTCGTCAACTACGAGATCAGTGAGCTTCGCGAGAGCAAGTCGCGGCCGACGCAAGCCATCGCGACCTTCGATGTCTCGGTCGTGGATCAGGACAACCGGGTCGTTCAGAAGGGCAAAAAAGCTTTGCTGGTGTCCAAGGTTCCCCTTTCTGCTGTCGCAGCAAGTAATTCGTCCGCCGCGAGCGGCGAGGAGCGGAAGTCATGAGTAATCAGGTTGCAGAACAGCGGGACACTGCGACGAAGTCCGGCGTACCGATCAGTATTCGACGCGTCGCCAAGACCTTCGGCGAAGACAGCGACAAGCCGTTTCAGGCGCTCAAGGAAATCAATATCGACATCCAGCCGGGCGAGTTCGTCTCCATCGTCGGCGCTTCCGGATGCGGCAAGAGCACCTTGATGCTGATGATCGCGGGTCTGCTCAGGCAGAGTCAGGGCGAGATTCTGGTCAACGGCAAGCCGGTGACGAAGCCGATCACCGATGTCGGGATCGCGTTTCAGGATCATTTGCTGCTCGAATTCAGAACGGCGCTCGAAAACGTGATGCTGCAGGCCGACATCCGCGGCCTGCCGAAGAAGAAGATCGAGGCACGTGCAAAGGATCTGTTCGAGCAATTGCGTCTGACGCATGCGATGCAGAAGTATCCGCGGCAGTTGTCGGGCGGTATGCGGCAGCGCGTCTCGCTCGTCAGAACGCTGGTTCACGATCCGTCCGTCCTTTTGATGGATGAACCGTTCGGCGCACTGGATGCATTGACCCGGCTTCAGGTCCGGAT
Organism: Caballeronia sp. INML3B; assembly: GCF_023631305.1. Taxonomy (NCBI): domain Bacteria; kingdom Pseudomonadati; phylum Pseudomonadota; class Betaproteobacteria; order Burkholderiales; family Burkholderiaceae; genus Caballeronia; species Caballeronia sp. INML3B. Next base: position 33,391 of record NZ_JALQDI010000048.1, on the reverse strand, counting down.
GGACCTTGAGGCGCTGTGGCTGCGTCGCCGCCCGACCGTCGTCTTCATCACGCACAGCGTGGAAGAAGCGGTGGGGTTGTCAGACCGCATATTGGTGATGAGCCCGAATCCCGGTGAGGTGGTCGACGAGATTACGGTCCATCTGCCGCGGCCGCGTCCCATTGTGCTGGGCGACGCGCCGGAATTTGCGGCCTACGTCGACCGCATCTATGGGCATTTCGAACGCATGGGCGTGCTGCACGGCATCGAGGTGCCTAAGGCTACATCGGCCGCATCGTAAATCTGGCAAACGACAGGACGACATGAGCACAGCAACGGAACACGTCAGCCGGTTGGTCACGACCGAGGTGAACGGTTTTATCGCCACCGTGGGGATTAGTCATGGGCCGCTGAATCTGGTCACGACCGGTTTGTTGCGCGAGTTGAACGAGGCGTTCTCGGCAGTGTCCGCGATGGCCGATATCCGTTGCGTGATTCTGCATGGAAGTCAGTCGCGCGCCTTTTGCGCGGGCAGCGACATCAAGGAATTCGCGCGCGTTCGCGAACAGGCCAGTGAAAAGAAGATCCTTTTCGAAGACATGGTGCTTCGTCAACTGGCGCGCCTGCCGATGCCGACTATCGCGGCGATCGACGGCGCAGCGCTCGGCGGCGGTCTCGAACTCGCCCTGGCTTGCGATCTGCGCGTGGCGCGACACGGCGTGGCGATGGGCCTGACCGAATCGCGTCTGGGCGGGCTCGCCGGTAGCGGTTCGCTGAGACTCACGCGCCTAGTCGGCCCGGCGCGAGCCAAGCTGATGTTGTTCACAGGCGAAACCATCGATTGCGCGCAGGCGCTGTCGTGGGGTCTGGTCGATCGCGTGACAGATGACGGAACCGCGCTGGATGCCGCGCTCGAACTTGCGGGAACCATCGCCGCGCGAGGGCCGGTGTCGAATCGCCTCGCCAAGGAACTCGTCGATGCCGCGCAAGATTTCCCGCTCGATGCGGGCCTGTCGATGTCGACCGTGGCGCTCCAGAAGATATTCGACAGCAGAGACCTGCATGAAGGTGTGGATGCGTTCTTCTCCAAGCGCCCACCGTCGTTCAAGGGCCATTAAGGCTTAAGCAAAGATCATGAGTGTTACGAACCTGGAAATCGGCATGACCGAAAACGCGCAGGCCGCTGACTCGGCCTTGCTGGGCGACGGCGCAGTTCTCGTCTGGAACGATGTGGTATCCGAAGGCCGCGAGCAGTTTTATGAGTGGCATGACAAGGAGCACATCCCCGAAAGGCTTTCGATTCCTGGCTTCCGACGCGGACGCCGGTATGTCCGCTCGGGTCACTCGCCCGAGTGGCTGACCATGTACGAGGCGGTCGATCTGAACGTGGTGGTGTCGCCGGCTTATCTCGAACGTCTGAACGCGCCGACGCCCGCAACGGTCGATACGTTGCGCTACTTCCGAAACACATCCAGAGCGGTATGCCGAATCGTGCACTCGGTCGGGTCGAGTAGCGGCGGTCATGTGCTCGCATTGCGTCTGGATGTGCCCGCGGCGCGGGCCGAAGCGATGAAGACATATCTCTGCACGGAGGTGTTTCCGCGTGCCGCTGCGTTGACGAGCGTCGTCGCCTGCCATCTCTACATGGCCGATCAATCCGGCAGCCATATCGACACCGCTGAGTCGAGCACGCGTGAGTTCGACGTGCCCGCCTGGGTAGTACTCGTCGAAACCACCACACCGGAAGCGGCCGAAAGCGCCCGTGATCTTCTCGACGCCCGGAAGCTCGAATCGCTCGGTGTGACGGTGCGCCCCGACGGCACAACTTATTCGTTGGAGATCTGCCGGCTGGCACATGCTCCGGCAGACATTTGAACGCTAGACCACTCAAGAGAGACTGCGATGAAACTGGTAAGACACGGGCAACCCGGCGAGGAGCGCCCGGGCATCATTGACGCGCAAGGTCAGATTCGCGACCTCGGCGACCGTTGCAAGGATTTCGATCCCGCGTTTTTTGCGGGCGATGGCCTTCAGCAGTTGAAAGAGATCGACGTGCAGAGCCTTCCGGTCGTCGCAGCCGATACGCGTCTTGGGCCGTGCATCGCGCAACCCGGGACGTTCCTGGCCATCGGCCTGAACTACGTTCAGCATGCCATCGAGACAAACGCGCCGATCCCGACGGATCCCATCATCTTCAGCAAGGCGCCGTCCTGCGTGTCGGGTCCGAACGATCCGGTGCTCCTTCCCAAAGGGTCGACTAAGACCGACTGGGAAGTGGAGCTTGCCTTCGTCGTCGGCAAGCGCGCTCACTATGTCGAGGAGTCCGAGGCGCTCGATTACATCGCGGGCTATTTCATCTGCAACGATGTGTCGGAGCGCGAGTTCCAGCTCGAACGAAGCGGCCAGTGGCAGAAAGGAAAGATGTTTCCCACCTTCGGCCCCATCGGTCCGTGGCTCGTCACGTCCGATGAAATCGCTGACGTGCAGAACCTCGGGCTCTGGCTCGAACTGAACGGCAAGCGCATCCAGAACTCGTCGACCAGCGACATGATTTTTTCGATCGCGAAGATTCTTTCCGAAACGAGTCAGTACGTAGTCTTGCAGCCGGGCGACATCATTACCACCGGCACACCGCCGGGCGTCGGCCTGGGCATGAAGCCGGAGGCTTATCTGAAGCCCGGCGACGTCATGCGGCTCGGCGTGGACGGGCTCGGTGTGCAGGAACAGCGCGTTCTGCGTTGGGGCGAACAGTGATCGACCTTGCGGGCCGCTTCGCAGCAGGCGGCCGCGCACGTCGAGTGACCACGAAAGACTGGGCGGATCATGGAAAGAATAACTGCAGATGAAGCGGCGAAGCTGATCGAGGACGGGGACGCGATCCTCATCAGCGGATCGGGCGGGGGGCATTCGGTGCCGGAGGCGTTGCTTGCAGCCGTGGAGCGGCGCTTTCTCGAAGAACGCAAGCCGCAGGGACTCACGTCCGTGAGCGTAGTGGGCGTGGGAGACCGCGCGGCGCTGGGCGCAAGCCATCTGGCGCACGAGGGCTTGTTGCGTCGTGCGATCACGAGCGCGCTGGTCGACTCGCCCGGACTGGTGCATTTGGCCGCCGAAAACAAGATCGAAGCCTACACGCTTCCTCAAGGCGTCCTCTCGCAGTTGATGCGCGACATGGCCGCCGGGCGCCCCGGGCTCCTGACCAAGACGGGACTCCATACGTTTGTCGATCCGCGCCAGCAAGGTGCGCGACAGAGCCCGTGTACGCCGGAGGACTTCGTCGAAGTCGTCGATCTCGCGGGCGAGGAGTGGCTCTTCTTCAAGCCCGTGCCGGTCAACGTCGCATTCCTTCGCGGGACGACGGCAGATGAAGACGGTAATGTCACGATGGAGGAGGAAGCGGTCCTCGGCGAAATGCTCGCCATGGCGCAGGCGACGCGCCGCGCGGGCGGCATCGTCGTGGTTCAGGTCAAGCGGATGGCCAAGCGCGGAACCTTGCCGGCCAAGCAGGTGAAAATCCCCGGCATTCTGGTGGATTTCGTGGTCGTGGATGCCGAGCAGCGGCAGACCTACGCGACGTACTATGACCCGAGCTACTCCGGCGAACTGCGGATTCCGGTGGAAGGCATCAAGCCTTTGCCGTTCGGCGCCCGTAAAGTCATTGTCAGACGCGCAGCGATGGAGCTTTTCCCGGGCGCGATCTGCAATCTCGGCGCGGGAATTTCGACGGGCCTGTCCACCGTGGCCGCCGAGGAAGGTTTGCTCGACGCGGTTTATCTGACCAACGAACAGGGGATCATCGGCGGCGCACCAATCACCGGAAGGGATTCCGGGGGCGGCCAGAATTTCGCCGCCATGATCGAGCAGCCCGCGCAGTTCGATTTCTACGATGGCGGCGGACTCGACGTCGCGTTCCTTTCGTTCGCAGAGGTCGATGCGCAGGGCAATGTCAACGTGTCCCGATTCGGCGACAAGATCATCGGCGTGGGCGGCTTCATCAATATCAGTGCGAACGCCCGATGCATGGTCTTCAGCGGCACCTTGACCGCAGGAGATCTCGACGTGGGTTGGGAGCAGGGCCGCACGATCATCAGGCAGGAGGGGCGGCATCAGAAATTCGTGCCGAAGCTCGAGCAGATCTGCTACAGCGCGTCGATGGCGCGCGCGAAGGGTCAAACTGCTTTCTTCGTCACCGAACGCGCGGTATTCACGATCGGCGAGCATGGGCTCGAGCTGATCGAGATTGCACCGGGCGTCGATGTGGAACGCGACGTGATTGCGCACATGGGATTCAGACCGGCTGTGTCGAAGGTGCTCAAGGAAATGGACGCGCGAATCTTCAATCCCGCTCTCATGGGGCTTGGCGCGGACGTACATGGCAAGGCAAGGCGCTACCGATCCGAGCGCGTTGCGAAATGGCATAATTCCCGCGCTGGAGGCGCCCAGCGATGAGCGCGCCTACCATCACGGGAAAGACCCGGTTGTTTTGCATCGTCGGGGATCCGATTGTTCAGGTGCGCTCGCCGCAGGTGTACACCGAGCAGTTCGCGGCCGCAGGCATCGACGCCGTTCTGGTTCCGATGCAAGTGCCCGCTGACCGATGTGCGGAGATCATTCCCGCGTTGATGGCTCTGGGCAACCTCGATGGCTTCCTTGTCACGGCGCCCTTGAAAGCGCGCGTGGCGGCATTCGCGGACCGCCTCGGCCCGACGGCCTCCTGCATTGGCGCCGTCAATGCGTTGCGGCGCGAGGCCGACGGTTCCTGGACAGGCGACATGTTCGACGGCGAAGGCTTCGTTCGAGGTCTTCTTGCGAAGGGCGCGCGCGTTCGCGGCCGGCGCGTGCTGCAGTTTGGCGCGGGCGGGGCGGGAAGCGCTATCGCATGCGCGCTCGCAAACGCCGGCGTGCAATCGATTCGGATCGTCAATCTGGACCCGCGGCAGACGCAATCGCTCATTGCGTCGTTGGCGAAGGTGTTTCCCGAGTGCGATGTGCAGACCGCAAGCGACGATCGTAGCGATATCGACATGATCGTGAATGCGTCGCCTGTGGGCATGCGTTCGGGCGACGGCCTGCCGGGCGATCCGGGTGCGGTGACTTCAGACACGTTGATGGGCGATGTCGTCTTGTCCTCGTCGCCGACCGCCTTCATTCAGGCGGCGCTCGATCATGGCTGTCAGTGGGCGGATGGCCGGGATATGCATTCCGGCCAGATCGACGCCATCATGAACTTCTTCGTCGCACGCACGTAGTTTCTTTTTTTGACCGGTAATCTTATGGCTCATATTCCCGCAGAGCGCTGCCTTGACATCATCGAATTGCTCGCGGACGGTGCTGTTACGATGCCGCTCGGTGAGATCGCAACGCGACTGGATCTGCCGAAGAGTGGTGCCCATCGATTGCTCGCGACTCTGGTCGATCTCGGATGGGCCGAACAGGACGCGGAGACCGGTTTTTATCGACTCTCGATGCGGCTCGCCATCCTGGGGCAGCGATTTTTCGTCGCCACAGGCATCCCGGATATCTGCCAGCCGCTGGTCGATCGTCTCGCGGGCCAGTCCCGCGAGTTTGTGCGACTGGCGGTGGTCGACGGGTCCTCGTTGACATGGGTCGCGCACGCGCAGGGCGCAACGGGCGGCCTGCTTTATCAACCCACGCTGGGCAGCAACACCGTGCCGCTGCACGCGACGGCCACGGGCAAGGCATGGCTCGCTACCTTGGCCACCGAGCAAGCGGCGGAGAATGTGCTGCGTGTGGGATTCGGCGATGCCGAGAAGTACGGCCCGAACGTCATCCGTTCGCTGGACGCGCTTCTGCAAGAGATCGAGGCGACGAGGAATCGCGGATACGGTATCGCGCTGAACGAAGGCGAGCCGGGCGTGAGCGCGATAGCGGCGGCCATTCGTCCACCGAGCGGCGGCCCGGCGCTGGGCGTCGTCAGCGTGGCGGGACCGAGCGCGCGCATGACGGAAAGCCGTATCGCCGAGATGGCGCCGTTGGTCATGCAGGCCGCGACGGAACTGGCGTCCTTCTGGCCGCTGCGTACGCGTTCCAGCAAGTTGGCGACCGCGAGCAATATGATCGCTGCGTGAGCTAGCGGAAGCCCACGGGTCTAGGCTAAGAAGCCGCCAATCCGGTCATGCTGCGAACAAGTCAGACACGATGGATGTGAAGCCCGCCATCGATATGAATGGCCTCTCCTGTACTGAACGGAAGACATCCCGTTGCCAGCGACACAACGGCCTTCGCGAGTTCTTCCTCACGCCCGCAACCCCTAAAGGCTTAACGTTTAGGGCTTCAATGGACTTGATCACGCGCCTTACCCGATTTCAATGATCGTCTCGAGACAACTTCCGCTGAAGCGTGAAAGTTGGCGAACCTGTCAGCCATGCGTGCGGGACCATTCGGCAACCCGCTCGGAGCGATAGCGTCGCTCCTTACGTGACATGTCCTCGGCGAGACCCATGAGGCCCGTGCCGAAGAGTCGGACGTCCATTTCCCGCACATCCGAAGCGACGGGCGTCCTGAATGCCATTTGCCCGAAGATATCGCGCTCGAGATCGATGCCCGGCGCAATTTCGACCAGTTCAAGCCCCGCCTCTCCAGCCCGGAACACGGCCCGCTCCGTCACGAACAAAGCGGAGTTTCCGCGTTGTCTGGCGAATGCAGCGCTATAGGAAATTTGCTCGAGCGCGCTCACGAACTTGCGATGCTGACCTTCCCGAATGACAGTCGCGCGGCCATGCGTCCATTGCACTTCCAGACCGCCGGCCGTGAAGGTGCCGCTGAAAATCACGCGTTTCGCGTTTTGACTGATATTGACGAAGCCTCCCACCCCGACGATCTTGTCGCCGAAGCGGCTGATATTGACGTTACCTTGCGCATCCACTTCCGCAAAGGAGAGAAAGGCGAGGTCGAGGCCACCGCCATCGTAGAAATCGAACTGTGACGTCTGCTCGATCATGGCGGCGAAGTTCTGCGCTCCGCCCGAGTCACGGCCCGTGATGGGCGCGCCTCCAATCAGCCCTTGTTCATTCGTCAGCACGACGGCATCGAGCAATCCTTCTTCGGCTGCGACGGTCGACAAGCCCGTCGAGACTCCGGCGCCGAGATTGCAAATAGCGGACGGATACAGTTCCATCGCCGCCCGTCTCACGATTACTTTGCGCGGGCCGAACGCAATGGGCTTGATCTCGGCAACTGGCACGCGCAATTCGCCCGAATAACTCGGATCGTAGTAGGTGGCGTAGGTCTGTCGCTGTTCGGCCTCGACCACGACGAAATCCACCAGAATGCCCGGAATCTTGACGTGTTTGGGCGGCAACGTGCCGCTGCGTGCCATTCTTTTTACCTGCACGACGACCACGCCTCCAGCACGGCGCGTTGCCTGTGCCATGGCGAGCATTTCGCCCAGCACGGCCTCCTGTTCCATGGTGATATTGCCGTCCTCGTCGGCTGTGGTGCCACGGAGAAACGCAACATCGATGGGAAGCGGTTTGAAGCGGAGCCACTCTTCGCCGTCGAGGTGAATGAGTTCGACGAGTTGTTCTTCCGTCCTCGGACTTTGTCGGCCACCTCGCTGGCGAGGATCGATGAAGGTATGCAAGCCCGTTTTCGTGATCAATCCCGGCCGTCCGCCGGCCAGTTCGCGCATAAGCTGCGAGAGGACGCCCTGCGGCAGCGTGTAGGCCTCGATCAGATCGTTTGCAGCCATCTTCAACAGGCCCGGCGAATCGATGAGCGCGCCCGATATGGCGCGCTTGATCAGCCCGACCTGTGCGAGATGATCGGCGCCCAGCGAGATACGGTCTCCGATTCCTACTACGCTGATCGATGTCAGGCCGCGCGGCTGTTGTTCGTTGCGGAACCGCTGTCCGACTGCCGCGAGCAATGCCTCGGGTACGGCATGCCCGGCGCCCGATCCGCTGATCAGGAGAGTGTCGCCCGTACGCACCAGGCTCGCTGCTTCGTCAGGGGTGATTCGTTGCATGGTGTTTCTCGGTTCGGACCAAGGGCGGGCGGACCTGCCCTAAACAATGTAACCGGTCTCATTATGGTCTCACTGTTGATGACGCTCCATCGGGGTAATCTCGGGTTTGGCATTTCTGTAGCGATTTGAGGCCGTAACAGCGCTGGTTTCTTGCCGGCACCGATGTCTTATGGAACAGGTTTCCCGCGCGCGGCTTCGAGGATTGCGTACCAGTCTTCGCGACTCAACCCGATGCGAAGACCCTCAAGCGCCTGCTGCAACGACTCCACGCGTCGGCTACCCACGAGCAGGTAGGGCGCACAGGGGAGCGTGAAGATCCACGCATAGACGATCGAAACCCAGGAGGATGCGTTGTATTTCTCCGCCAATGTAGTCAACTCGCGGCGAAGCAGGAGCGCGAGTTCGTCGGTCTCGGAGAAAAGACGTCCGCCTCCGAGCGCGGACCAGATCATCGGCGACACCGATGCCGATGACAGCCCGGTAAAAACGTCATCGTCCAATGCCTGAAGTTCGAAAGGGGAGAACTCGATCTGGTTGGTCGCGAGCGGGACTTTGGCGCGAAGCGAATCGAACTGTCGCGTCGTAAAATTCGAAACGCCGAACGCGCGAATTTTGCCCTGCCGTATGAGGCTTTCTGCCGCGTCGGCGATCTCGTCGTTGTTCGCCAGATGGTCCGGGCGATGAATGAGAAACAGATCGAGATGATCGGTCTTCAGACGCTGCAAGGAGCGTTCGACTGCTGCTTGCAGATAGGCGCGACTCGTATCGTAGTGTTTGACCCGGACGGCACCCGCAGAGGAACCGCGCGGCCTGATTCCCGCTTTGCTGACGATCTGCATTCTGTCGCGTAACGACGGCGTCTGCGTCAGCGCATCGCCGAAAAGCGCTTCGACTTCGCCGCCGCCATAGATGTCGGCGTGATCGAACGTCGTGACACCCAGCGTCATGCTTTCCTGCACGTAGCGTTTCAGTAGAGCGGCGGACATGTTCCACTCGCGAACGCGCCACAATCCGGCTACAACCTTCGAACAGCCGATAGCGGCCAGTGTGTCCAGGCTTCGCTTCTCGGCAGGTGCGCTTGCCTCTTCATTCATTTGACCCCCTTGTGTGTGCGGTTTCAGGATGAAACCGGATAGGACCTTACTTTAATGTGGCTCATGCAAAGCTGGAAAACGGGCTGTGTAGGGAGATTCCCTACAAGCAGACGCTGTGTATCGTGTCGCGAAATGATACCGGTTACATTCGCCGTCCGGTGTATCAGATATCCTCCGGCTCCATCGGGCCGTGGTATCGAGACACATGAGGCGAAGATTTCCACGCTCGATAGAAAGGTCGGGCAGCTGACGACGGAAATCGACCTTCTTGAAAAATTGCCGCGCCTGCGTTTCGTGAGGGACAGCGAGAGCTCATTGATTATCAGCGGCCCGCGTCCCGTTCCATCAGGGGATGGCTCGCTTCTCGCGGCCTTGCAGCCAATCACAAGCCAGTTGCTCGAGTGATGCGCCAATATGGCCTGCCTGAAGATTTTTGATCAATGTTGACAAGCAAAAATACGGCGCTTTAGACTGGGCCCATTCCTCGAGGCCCGACAAAGATGTCCGCCCGAGGACTCGGCACAGAAGCCCCCTGACGAACCGACGGTTCGTCAGGGGGCTTTTTTTTGTCCGAAATTTCCCCCTTGTTATAGCGCTCATCACTGGAGAACCCGCATGTTGCTGAAGCCGTCGGGCTGGATGCGTCTCGCCCTCACCGCAGGACTTGCAGTGACTTCGCTCGCGTCGAGCGCCGCCGATCCCGTGAAAATCGGCTTGCTCGAGGACGCTTCGGGAAACTTCGCACTGGCAACCATTCCGAAGATCCACGCCACACAACTCGCGGTCGATGAAATCAACGCGAAGGGCGGCATTCTCGGACGTCCGGTGACGCTGATCGCGTACGACACGCAGTCGGACAACACCAAGTTTCAGGAACTCGCGCGGCGCCTCGTCCAGACGGACAAGCCCGATGTCATCTTCGGCGCGTTCTCCAGCGCCTCGCGCGAAGCGATTCGGCCCATCATGGACCGTGCCCATCAGCTTTACTGGTACGACAACCAGTACGAAGGCGGCGTCTGCGATACGAACACTTTCGTCACCGGCGCGGTGCCCGAGCAGCAATTCTCGACACTCATTCCATGGATGATGCAGAAGTACGGCAAGAAGGTGTACACGATCGCAGCCGACTACAACTTCGGGCAGATTTCGGCGGAATGGGTGCGCAATATCGTCAAGGAAAACGGCGGCACGATGGCTGGTGAGGAATTCATTCCGCTGTCCGTGTCGCAGTTCGGCCAGACGATCCAGAACATTCAAAAGGCAAAGCCCGACTTCGTGGTCACGCTGCTGGTCGGCGCGAATCAGGCCTCGTACTACGAGCAACAGGCGTCGGCGCATCTGAACCTTCCGATGGCGAGTTCGGTCAACGTCGGTCAGGCATACGAGCACAAGCGCTTCAAACCGCCCGCGCTCAAGGACATGTACGTGACCGCGAATTACGTCGAAGAAGTGGATTCACCGGCGAGCAACGACTTCAAGAAGCGCTTTCACGCCAAGTTCCCGAACGAGCCGTACATCAACCAGGAAGCGGCGAACGCCTACGACGCCATCTACCTCTACAAGGCGGCCGTGGAAAAGGCGAAGTCGACGAGTCAGGATGCGGTGCGCAAGGCGCTGGAAAGCGGCGACATCTGCACGACGGGCGCGCAGGGCAAGGTCTGCATCGATCCGAAGAGCCACCACGCGAGCCACACGATCTATCTGGTGCACGTGAAGGAAGATCACTCCGTAGACATTCCGAAGGTGTGGGACGACGTCCAGCCGTACTGGCTCGGAAAGGTCGGATGCGATCTGCCGAACAAGCCCGATCACCGTCAGTACACGCCGTCGAATCTTCCCAAGAAGTCCTGATCCGAGGCCGGCGCGCGTTCGACAGACGCAGGGCGCCGGCCTCCTGAACGTGGAGGATGCATGGCCACTCTACCGAATGTCTATTCGCTCGTTTATCAGTTCGGCGACAACTTCGCCTATCTGGTGCTCGCGGCGCTCGGTCTCGCGGTGATCTTTGGCATGATGGGCGTCATCAATCTCGCGCACGGCGAGTTCATCATGTGCGGGGCGTACGTCACCATCATCGCGGCGAAGCGCGGCGTGCCGCTGCCGCTCGCCATGCTGCTCGGCGCGATCGCCGCGGCGCTCGCGGGCGTGATCGTCGAAAGGCTCGTGATCCGTCACCTCTACGACCGGCTGTTCGATTCCGTCGTGGCGACATGGGCGATCAGCCTCATCGTGCAGCAGACGATGCTGCTCGTCGCCGGTCCATCCATCGAAGGCATCGGCACGCCGTTCGGCTCGTTCTCGCTCGGCGATTATTCGTTTTCGACTTATCGCGCCGTGCTGCCGCTCATTGCGCTGGCGATTCTTTTCGGCCTCTATCTGCTGTTCTTCAAGACGAATTACGGCGTCTGCGCACGCGCAACGATCCAGAACGCGAATATCGCGCAATGCCTCGGCCTGCGCACGGACCGGCTCTACACGCTGACCTTCGCGCTCGGCGCAGGGCTCGCGGGTCTCACCGGCGCGCTCTACGCCCCGACGATGACGGCGGTGCCGACGATGGGCAGTAACTTCATCGTGCAGGCTTTCGTTTCGGTGGTGGTCGGCGGCGCGAACGTGATCGCCGGTACGACACCAGCCGCTGGCGTGCTCGCCATCATCCAGACGGGGCTCACGGCGTCTTACGGGCAACTGTTCGGGCAGATCGGCCTGCTGGTGACGGTCATCGTCGTGATCCGGCTGATGCCGCAAGGCCTCGGTAATCTCTTCACCCGCTTGCGCTAGGAGGCAGACGTGAAGCAAACGAAAATGCCATCCATGAGCGCTTGCCCGCGTGCGCTGCAAACCGTGCCGTGGCTCATTGCGCTGTGTCTGCCGCTCGTCGTCGATGCGAACACCAGCGGCAATCTCGCGTACTGCCTGCTATGGGCATTCAGCGCGGTCGGCCTTGCGGCGATGTGGGGCTATGGCGGCATCCTGTCGTTCGGACAGACGGCCTTCTTCGGGCTGTCGGGATATAGCTACGGCATCTTCACGCTGAACTACAACGACACGTGGTTCGAGTCGTGGCTCGGTCTCGGCGCGGGGCTGGCGGTGAGCGTCGCGGTCGCGACGCTGATCGGATACATGATCTTCTATGGCCGCATCAAGGGCGTGTTCATCGGCATCGTCACGCTTTCGGTGACGCTCGTGCTCGAGACCTTCATGTCGCAGACGGCCGGGCCGCAGTGGGCGATCGGCGAGGCGCGGCTCAACGGCTACAACGGCATGGGCGGCATGTCGCCGCTGACGATTCCCTGGCCGGGCGGACCGCTCACGCTGGAGAACGCGAGCTTCTATTACCTCGTGCTGATCCTGCTGATCGCGGTGTACGCCGTCATGCGCAAGCTGCTCGACGGCCCTTTCGGTCTCACGCTCATCGCGATCCGCGAGAACCCGCAACGTGCGGAGATGCTGGGCGTCGATATTCGCCGTCATCAATTGCTCGTGTTCGTGCTCGGTTGCACGCTGGGTGGCGTGTCGGGCGCGCTGTACACCATCTGGGGCGCCTACATCACACCATCGACGATGGGTCTCACGGCCGCCGCGATGCCGGTCATCTGGGTCGCGACGTCGGGCCGCAAGAGCATCGGCGGAACCATTCTCGGCACCGCGTTGCTCGTCTGGCTCTCGCAGAATCTCGCGGTGTACGGCAGCCAGTACGCGTTGATCCTGCTAGGGGCGATCCTGCTGATCGTCGTGCTGGCCGCGCCCGAAGGCCTGCTGCCCTTCGTCACGCGGCAGCTCAAACGTTTCTCCAGCCGCACGAGCGACGGCACCCGCCACGGTGGCGCGTGTCTCAAGCGAGAGGAGGGGAAGTCATGACGACGCTACTCGAAACGCGCGGACTCAAGAAGCACTTCGGCGGCGCGCACGTCATCAACGGTATCGACTTCAGGATCGACGCGGGCGAGATTCGCTGCGTGATCGGGCCGAACGGCGCGGGCAAGAGCACGTTCTTCAAGCTCATCACGGGCGAGCATCGTCCCTCGGAAGGCAGCGTGATGTTTCTTGGCCAGGACATGAGCCATGTGCTCCCGCACGAGCGCATCCGCATGGGCATGAGCATTAAGTTCCAGATTCCCGGCGTGTTCCCGGACCTGAACGTGCGCCAGCATCTGACACTGTCGCTGCATCGCGCAAAGGACGATCGCCCCGAAAGCCTCGACGAATTGCTGCAACGCTTCATGCTGGAAAACGAAGAGCACGTGCTCGCGCGCAATCTGTCACACGGCAAGAAGCAGTGGCTCGAAATCGCGATGGCCGTGTCGCTGCGGCCGAAACTGCTGTTTCTCGATGAACCCGTGGCGGGTATGTCGGTGGAGGAAACGCACGCGACGGGCGAGCTGATCAAGCGTCTGTCGGCGGCCGGTCTTACGATGATGGTGGTCGAGCACGACATGACCTTCGTCAAGCAGATCGCGTCGCGCGTGACGGTCCTGCACGGCGGAAGCCTGCTCGCGGACGGGCCGCTCGAAGACATCCTCGCGCGCGACGATGTCGCGGAAGTCTATCTGGGGAAGAAGAAATGAGCGCGTTGCTCGAGGTGTCAGGCGTGGAAGCGGGATATGGCGGCGGCCGGGTGCTCAACGGCGTATCGGTCGGCATCGGGCGAGGCGAGGTGCTGGCGCTGATCGGGCGCAATGGCGTCGGCAAGACCACGCTGATGCGCGCGCTGATCGGTCTCGTCAAACTCGATGCCGGTGAAATCAGGCTCGACGGCGAAGCGATCGGCCACGAGAAACCGTACGTTCGCGCGCAGAAAGGCATGGGCTACGTGCCGCAAGGCCGCGAGATATTCGGCGCGCTGACGGTCGCCGAAAACCTGCAGGTCGGCGCGCAGGCGAATCGCGCGCAGGCAGCGCAGATGCGCGAGCAGGTCGTCGGCTATTTTCCTATCCTGAAGAAACGCTACACGCAGAAGGCCGGGACCATGAGCGGCGGGGAACAGCAGCAACTCGCCATTGCGCGCGCGCTCATCAGCGCGCCCAAGGTGCTGTTGCTCGATGAACCCTCGGAAGGCATACAGCCGTCGATCGTCGATCTGATCGGCGAGACGCTGCAGCAGATCGCGTGCGAGACGGGCATCGGCGTGGTGCTCGTCGAGCAGGACATGGGCATGGTCGAGCGTATCGCGACACGCTGCTGCGTGATGGACAAGGGCCGTATCGTCGAAACATTGAGCCCCGCGCAACTCGGAGACGAGCAACTGATTCGCCAGTATCTGGCACTGTGACGGAGAGCGGAACATGAAATGGCTTGAAGAATCGATCATGATGAAGCGCGGTGTCGGCGCGGATCGGGAACCGGTGGAGCATCACCTCACCGAAGAGAAGCAGAAGACATATCACTACACCATCGGGCCGTATTCGCAGCCGGTGCTGCACGTGAAGCCCGGGGATCGCGTCGTGGTGGAAACGCGCGATGCCTTCGAAGGCAAGATCAGGGAGGAGACCGACAAGCCCTCTCAGGTGCTCCAGGTGCCGTTTCTCAATCCGCAGAACGGGCCGATCATGATCGAAGGCGCGGAGAAGGGCGATGTGGTCGCGGTGTACATCGAGAAGATGGCGCCGCGCGGCGACGATCCGCACGGCTTCTGCTGCATGATTCCGAACTTCGGCGGACTGACGGGCACCGACTACACCGCGCTGCTCAACGAGCCTTTGCCGGAAGTCGTGCGCAAGATCAGGATCGACGAAGAGAACGTGTACTGGAGCAAGCGCAACACGTTGCCGTATAAGCCGCATATCGGCACGTTGAGTCTTTCGCCGGAAATAGATTCGATCAATTCGCTCACGCCCGACAATCACGGCGGCAACATGGATGTGCCGGACATGGGGCCGGGGAGCATCACGTATCTGCCGGTTCGCTCGCCCGGCGGGCGTCTCTTTATCGGCGATGCGCATGCCTGTCAGGGCGACGGCGAAGTGTGCGGCACGGCAGTGGAGTATCAAAGCACGACGACCGTTCGCGTCGATCTCATCAAAGGATGGAAGATCGACTGGCCGCGGCTCGAAAACGAGGATGCGCTGATGAGCATCGGCAGCGCGCGGCCGCTTGAGGATGCGACGCGCATCGCCTATCGCGAACTCGTGCTATGGATGGCCGCCGAGTATGGCTTCGACAAGTGGGACGCGTACATGATGCTGAGTCAGGTCGGGCGCGTTCGCCTCGGCAATTTTGTCGATCCAAAATACACGGTTGGCGCGATGGTCGCCAAGCACTACCTCAAGTAAAACATCTGTCAGACGAATAGAAGCAGAGACGACCAAAGCGCGGAGGGACCGCTTCGCGCGCATTAGAGAGCGTGTCACGAAATGGCTTTGTCCGACCCCATCAAAGTGGGCCTGCTGTGCTCGACGCGCGGTTCGACCGCGTTGCTGGAGCAGTCTCAGTGGCGCGGCGCCTGCCTCGCTGTCGAGGAAATCAATGCGCGCGGCGGTATCGACGGACGCGAACTCGTCGTCCTTCATTACGATCCCGGCTCCGATCCGGTGTCGTTTCGTGAGCTTGCGGAGCGGCTGATCGTGAAGGACGGCGTCAATACCATCTTCGGCGGCTATACGTCGACCAGTCGCAAGGCGATGCTGCCCGTCGTCGAAAAGCACAACCGTCTGCTGATCTACGCGCAGATGTACGAGGGCTTCGAGTATTCGGACAACATCATCTATAGCGGCGCGTCGCCCAATCAGAATGGTGTGCAGCTCGCGGACTTCATGACCGAGACGTTCGGCGCGCGCGTGTACTTCGTCGGCTCGAGCTATGTCTATCCGTACGAGTGCAATCGTACGATGCAGGAACTGCTGCTTCAGCATCCTGAAGGCGCGATTCTCGGCGAGCGGTATCTGCCGCTCGATGCGACGCGCGATCAGTTCGCGCACGTCATTGCGGACATCAGGCGCAAGTCGCCGGACTGGATCTTCTGCACGGTGATCGGGGAGACCGTGCCGTACCTCTACGATGCCTATGCGCATGCCGGCTTCGATCCGGCCACGATGCCCATCGGCAGTCTCAATACCTCCGAGACCGAAATTCACGCGATGGAACGCGGCATCGCGGCGGGGCATATCACGGCGGCGCCTTATTTCCAGAGCATCGACACCGAAGAGAATCATCGCGCGGTCGCGCATCATCAGTCGCGCTACGGCACGGATACGCCCACGGACATGAACTGGGAGGCTGCGTATTACCAGATGCACATGTTCGCCGAAGCATTCGCGCGCGCAGGCTCGGACGAGCTTGCGACCATCATGCCGCATCTGCTCGGTTCGGAATTCACCGCGCCGCAAGGCCGCGTGCGCATCGATCCCGTGAATCATCACATGGCGCTTTATCCGCGCATCGGCCGGGCGAATGCGCACGGCCAGTTCACCATCCTGCGCGAATCGAAGTTCGCTGTCGGCCCCGATCCGTACATGACGCGTCAGACGCTCGGGGACTGGGTCACGAAGTTGAGCACGCGGGATTACTGACGTGAGCGCGCGCGCGGACAGAGGCCAGCGAAGCCTCACCAGTTCGATCCTCGAGCGCAATGCGCGCGTGGTCGTTTTCCATCCGGATGACGACGACGGGCAAACGCTCGCGAACCATCTGCGGCGCATGGGCTTTCAGGTGGAGCGATGTTGGCCGCCGACGGACACGCTGCCCGAATGCGTCGACCTCGTGTTTCGCGCGCTACTGCCGGAAGAGCGTGCGCCGAAGGGCGAATGGTCCGGACCGGATGCGCCGCCCTTGATCTGCGTGGTGGCCTATGAGAATCCGACGTTCATCGATCAGGCCATCAAGCTCGGCGCCGATGGCATCGTCACCACGCCGATTCGCGCATCGGGATTGCTGTCGACCGTGGTGATGGCGTTGCATCACGCGAAGCGTTCGCGTCAGCACGCGCAGCGCATCGCCAAGCTCGAACAGAAACTGCTCGACAGCCGGCATCTGCAGGAAGCCAAAAACATTCTGATGATCATGCATCGCGTGAGTGAGCGCGATGCATACGACATGCTGCGCGCCCAGGCGATGGAGAAGCGCGTGACCATCGACGACATCTGTCATTCCGTCATTCAGGCGGGCGAAGTGTTGCAGATTGCGCGCGGCATGACATCCGGGGACGGACGCGAGAAAGAGTGAGCGCGCCGTCACGTTTTCTGATCGACACGCACAGGAGCGGCAAACATGGACCTGCAACTGAAAGGCTTGAAGGCGATCGTCACCGGCGGCACCAAGGGCATCGGGCTTGCCATAGCACGAACATTGGCAGCGGAAGGCGCGGATGTGGCTATCTGCGCGCGCGACGAAGCCGCCGTCGAAGCGACCGCGAGCGTGCTCGCCGAACTGAGCGGCGCACGGGCATCGGGCGCGGCCATCGATGTATCGGACGGCGATGCGCTCAAGGCGTGGGTCGCGCGTGTCGGTGCGCAGTGGGGCGGGCTCGACATCATCGTGGCCAACGTGAGTGCGCTTGCGATCGGCAACGACATCGGATCGTGGCGCAAGGAATTCGAGACGGACCTGCTCGGAACGGTCAATCTCGTCGATGCCGCCATGCCGTTTCTCGAGGCGAGCCGGGCCGCTTCGATCGTCGCGATATCCAGCGTGTCGGGACGCGAGATCGACTTCGCGGCGGGGCCGTACGGCGTATTCAAGGCCGCGCTCGTTCACTACATGCAGGGGCTCGCGAATCAACTCGCGTCGAAGGGCATCCGAGCGAATACTGTGTCGCCGGGCAACGTGTATTTCGAGGGCGGCGTATGGGACTGGATCGAACATAACGATGCAGCGCTGTTCGAACGCGCGCTCGCATTGAATCCGACCGGACGCATGGGCCGGCCGCAGGAAATCGCCAACGCGGTGGCGTTTATCGCGAGTCCGGCGGCAAGCTTCGTGAGCGGGGCGAACTTCGTCGTCGATGGTGCGCTCACGCGCGGCGTGCAGCTTTGAGCGGCAATTCAACAGGAGCATCGAATGGAACAGGGCAGTGCAAAGGACATCGATCTGGACGCTCTCACGGTCGACGCCGTGCAGGCGGGTTTTCGGGCGGGCACGTTTACGGCCGAGCAACTGACGCGTGCCTGCTTCGACAGAATCGAGCGCGACAACGTGAAGTACAACGCGCTGATCTTCCTGAACCCGGATGCAATCGACGATGCGCGCAGAATCGACGAACGGCGTGCTGCCGGTGAATCCCTGGGGCCGCTCGCGGGCGTGCCGGTGGTCATCAAGGATCCGATGGACATGGTCGGCTTTCCGACCACGGCGGGATGGGCGAAGCTGTACAGCAAGCGGGGCGGCATCGATCTGATGCCCGAGCGCGATGCGCCGGTCGTTGCGCGCATGCGGCGCGCGGGCGCGATCCTGCTCGGGAAGACGAACGTGCCGATTCTGAGTCACACCGGATCGCATGCGAACGATAGCTGGGCCGGGCCGACCATAAATGTGTCAATGCCCGACCGCGTGCCGGGCGGCAGCAGCGCTGGGACGGCAGCGGCGGTGGCGTCGGGCATGGCGGTGCTCGGACTCGCCGAGGAGACCGGCGGATCGATCCAGAACCCGGCTTCGGCGCAGGATCTCGTCGGCATCAAACCGACCATCGGGCTCGTGCCGAACGCGGGCGTCGTTCCGCTGTCCGGTAATCGCGACGTCGTGGGACCGATTGCGCGTAATGTGCGGGATGCGGCGCTGTGCCTCGACGCGCTTGCCGGCTATTCGAGCGAAGATCCGAAGACGCTCGCCAGCGTCGGCCGTCAACCGGAGAGCGGTTATGCGTCGGCGCTGAAGCCGGACGCGTTGAAGGGCAAGCGTATCGGCTTATACGGCCCCGGATGGCGCACGCAGCCGCTTTCGGATGAAGCCGCCGCGCTGTACGAGCGCGTGAAGAATGAGTTGACGCGGCTGGGCGCGGTCCTGATGGACGATCCTTTCTCGGGCTCCGGTTTCGCCGACTTGAGGAAGCCGACGCCGCCGCTGGAGCATTTCGATGCGCGCGGTCTCGAATCCATTCCGTACGATCTCGAGAAGTATCTGCAACGGCTCGGCAAGCATGCGCCGCTCAAGAGCTTCGCGGAATTCGCCGAAGCGACGAGGGACGACGATGCATTCGGCCCCGAAGGCGTGCTTGGCTATCTGCATAGCCTCGCGGATTTCCGCTCGGCGCTGGCCGATCCGTCGCTGCCGCCCGAGATGCCCGAATTCATCGAACTGAAGGCGCGCTATCTGACGATCTTCAATAGGGTGATGAGCACGCATCGGCTCGACGCGCTCGTCTTTCCGCAGATGCGATGCGAGCTTCCGCCGCTTCACGGCAAGGACCTCATCCAGGAGACGACGGTCGGCGAGATCAATATCGCGGGTCTGCCGGGCATCGCAGTGCCGGCGGGCTACTATCGGTCGGGCTCCCCGTTCGGGCTGATCTTCGTCGGACGGCAGTGGGATGAGGCCGCGTTGCTCGGCTATGCGTACGCGTATGAGTGCGGCACGGGGCGCCGGAAGGTGCGCAGGGTCGATTGACCGGGTTCCCGGCGGGGGGCGAATGGGTCAAGCCGGTCGAAAGTCCACCGCGACGAAGGCGATCGCTGGCTGCGCGAGGTGGTGATCGACTGTTCGCGGAAACGGCGATGCGAATGCGAAAAGCGAAGTCGTGAGAAAAAGCCGCGATGCATTCGTCACGCCGTCACGCCACCGGCAAGCCATTGCGCCTGCGTAGTTCGCGGATCAACGCGCTGTGATCCAGCTCACCGTCACCATGCTCGACCATGTCGGTGAAGAGGCCGTCGACGAGCCCCAGCACCGGCAGCTCCAGCCCCACGCTGTGCGCGAAACCGAGCGCCGTCTTCGTATCCTTGATCTGATACTTGGCCGGCCCACCCGGCTTGAAATCCTGCGCGATCATGCGTGCCGCGTGCTGACGCAGGATCGTCGAGTCGGCGAATCCGCCGAGGAGCGCCGCGCGGACCTGCGCGGGATCGGCGCCGCCGCGTTCCGCGAGCAGCATCGCTTCGGCGACGGTGGCGATCGTGCTCGCGACCATCATCTGGTTGACGAGCTTCGCGAGCTGGCCCGTGCCCGCCGGGCCGATGCGCGTCGGACGGCCCATCGTCTGCAGCACGGCGCGCACGCGTTCGAATACCTCCGCCTCGCCGCCGGCCATGATCGCGAGCGTGCCGTCCTGCGCGCCTTTCTCGCCGCCAGAAACGGGCGCGTCGAGATAGCCGACGTCACGCGCCGCTGCGGCCTGCGCGTGGCGCTGCGCGGTATCGACAGGAATCGAACTCATCACGATCAGCACGCTGCCCGCACGCATCCTGGCGACGATCCCGTCGTCGCCAAGCAGGAGGTCGTCGCACGCGGCGCCCGAGCTCAGCATGCAGATGACAACGTCCGCATCGCGCGCAGTTTCGCTTGCATGACCGACCACCTCGATGCCCGCCGACACGAGCGGCGCCGCCTTGTCCCGGGTGCGGTTCCACGCCGCGACCCGGTAGCCGGCGCCGGCCACGCGCCGGGCCATCGGCAAGCCCATGATGCCCGTGCCGATGAAACCTACTGCAAGGCTCGCGCGCATCATGCAGGCTCGCGACGGCCGAAGCACACCGGGCGCTCCTTCACGATCAGCGCCGGAAAGCCGGCACGAAACCGATCGAGGTGCGAGGTCTGCAAGTGCGCATCGAACGCGGCGCGATTGTCGTACACCTCGTAGAACATGACGCGCGCCGGCGTTTCTTCGAACTGGACGATGTCGAACTGCCGGCAACCGGGCTCGTCGGCAAGCGAGTGCCGCGCGTCGTCGCGTGCGAGTGCAAGGAAGTCGCGCACACACTCGGCCTTCACTTCGAACTCCGCGACGACGACGAATGCTTCCGTTCGGCTATCCATGCTGGACTCTCCAATCGATGCACATGATGTGCGCACTTCACGCTGCTTTCGCGGGCTTGCCGAGCGCGCTCTGCTCCATCTCGCGACGCAGCGCGACGACATCGAGATCGCGTTCCAGTTCGACGTCCTCGAAGCGCACGATGGTGTCCTTGGCGACCGGGCGCTTGAGTCTGACGTTGTGCGCGAGCCCGATCGGCAGGCCGCCGATGGCGAGGCTCTTCGATGCCGGGATCGCATTGGCCCAGACTGCGTAGCCGCCTTCGCCGTCTAGCGTCTCGCCCGGCTTGAGGTCGCGCTTGGCGGTCGCCACGGCGTCGCCGCGGAATTCCTTGGACGAACCCGTGGCCTCGCCGCGCAAGACGGCCGACAACACGCTCACGCTGGTTTCGAGACCGATCATGTGGAACGGACGCCACATCGAGCCGTACCAGCCGGTCGGATCGACGAGCAGGCCGTACTGCTTGAAGCACGCGCGCGCGTATTCGTTCGGCGCCTTGAACGTGACGAAGACGCCGTAGCGGATGTTGTTGAGCACTTCGCGGCCGTCCGGTTCCTGGCTCGCGGCGATGTCCACGAGACCGCTGCGCGACAAGCGTCCGCCGTCTTGCGCCGGCCGAAAGACGCGCGCCAGATCATGCAGGCCAGCGGGAGGAAAGGCGAGGCCGTTGTCCGGACAGTCGAGGCCGGTTCCGTTCGCGACCGCAGCCATTTCGATCGCGGCCTTCGTGCCATCGGTGAAGGAGTTGTACATCTTCGGGTTGAAGTCGCCCTTGGCCACTTCTTCCTCGGTCCAGCCGAAGAAGCTCCATACCGTGTCCGGCGTCGAATAGCGATAGCGCGGCTCGAAATTCATGCCCTTGCCAGCCGAGATCAGCTCGAAGCCGCACGAGCGCACCCAGTCCACCAGTTCGCAGATGATCGCGGGCTGATCGCCGTATGCCATGCTGTAGACGAGACCGCGCTCGCGAGCGCGGGCGGCGAGCAGCGGGCCGCACATCGCGTCGGCCTCGACGTTGACCATCACCACATGCTTGTTGCCTTCGATTGCGGCCAGTGCGTGACGCACGCCGGCGATCGGATGGCCCGTCGCTTCAATGATGCATTCGATTTCCCCGCAGGCGGCGAGTGCGGCGGCATCGTCGAGGACGCAGGTGGCGCCGGTCTCGACGGCATCGGAGAGGGTGCGTGCGCCGTATTGTTCGGCAGGCCAGCCGACTCGCGCAAGCGATGCGCGCGCCTTGCCGACGTCGAGATCGGCGACGCCTACGACATGCAGCCCTTCGATATGGCGGGCCTGCGACAGCACCATCGAGCCGAACTTGCCGGCGCCGATCAGGCCGACGCGTACGGGGCGTCCGGAAGCGTTGCGTGCCTGGAGCAGACTGGAGAGATTCATTTGCAATCCTTTGTGGTCGAGACTATGGATCGTGGCCGCGAGCGCGGCGCGCGGTGAGTGGCCGGGGAGGCGTGTTCGAAGGCATGACAGCGGTGCGCCTTACTTGCGAGCAAGTGTAGTCAGGGGGTTCAGCCAGAACAATTAACATTTCCGAGGCGATTTGTTAGCCAGGCTTCAACGTCAGCGGGCGGCGGCACGCTACGAAGCGGCTTGCCAGGCGGCACGCTCGGCGCGCAGCCAGTCGAGGAACAGGATCACTTTCTTCTTGTGCAGATGCTCGAACGGACAGACGACCCACTGCGTCGTCAGCCGTATCTCCGGAGGCTCACGCACAGGGCAGATCAACGTGCCGTCGCGCAGTTCGCGCCACATCATGAGCGTGCTTTCGAGGGCAATGCCCATGCCGTCGACGGCGGCATCGATCGCCATATGGCTGCGGTCGAAGAGCACGCGCTGCCCCGGATCGAGCGGTTCTGTGCGCGCCACCGAGAACCAGTGCGGCCACTGGACCTGCGACTTGATCGAATAGATGAGCCGATGGCGCCGCAGTTCGGCGGCATCGAGACTCGACGGTGCGCAGTACGCGGGTGAGCAGACCGGCAGGAACGATTCCTCGGTCAGCGCCTCGACATACAAGCCCGGCCATTGCCCGGTGCCGTGACGAATCTCGATATCGACGGATTCCTGCGCGAAGTCGGTCATTTCATTGGTGCCGTTAAGACGCACTTCGAGATCGGGATGACCGTCGAGGAACGAGCGCAGGCGCGGCAGGAGAAACTTGGTGGACAGCGTTGGCGTCGCGCGCACGGTCAGGAGCGTGACGGAGCGCAACCCGCGTATACGCTGAGTCGCGTCGGCGATGCGGTCGATCTCTTCTGAAATCATCGCGAAGTAGCGCTCGCCTGCTTCGGTCAATGCCACACCACGTCCGACCTTCGTCATCAACGTAGTGCCCAGATGCGTCTCCAGAGACTGGATTTGCTGGCTGACGGCCGATGGTGTGACGTTCAGTTCCGCGGCTGCGCGAGAGATGCTCCCCGAACTCGCAGCCGCATGAAAAACACTGATGGCCCGCAATGGCAGATACATGACTCACCCTTTAGATTGGCTACACCTTTGCGCAAAATAATTGAATTGTCCTTCACCAACAAGCCTCTTATATTTTGCACACGCAGGACCGGCGGCGCCTCGACGAGAGTCGAACAAGTGTCGCGACGTGCCGCGACGCCATACAGACAAAGTGGCGCGTGGACACGCAAGTTCATAAACAGGAGACAGCATCATGAGCACGTCGAACTCGCCGCGCCGCCTCTCGCGACGCGCGGTGTTGAAGGCCGCGGCCGCCCTTCCGCTGGTAACGATATGGACCCGGCCCGCACGCGCCGCAGAGTTCACCTACAAGCTCGCCACCGGGCAATCCCTTAATCAGCCGATCAATGCGCGGCTCAAGGAAGCCATCGACCGCATACGCGAGGCGAGCAGCGGCAGGCTCGAAATCCGCTTCTTCCCCGCATCGCAACTCGGCTCGGACACCGATCTGCTCTCGCAGACGCGCTCGGGCGCCGTCGAGTTCCTCAACATCTCAGGCTCGGTGATGTCGACCGTGATTCCGCTCGCGGCGATCACCAATCTCGGCTTCGCGTTCTCCGACTACGATCAGGTCTGGCGCGGCGTCGATGGCGATCTCGGCAAGATCATTCGCACGCAGATCGACAAGAGCGGGTATGTGTCGGTGTCGAAGGCGGCGGACAACGGCTTCCGGCAGATCACGTCCGCCACGAAACCGATCAAAGCACCCGACGACTTGCGCGGCTACCGCATTCGCGTGCCGGTCTCGCCGATGTTCACGTCGCTCTTCCAGACACTAGGCGCAAACCCTACGTCGATCAACTTCAACGAGCTCTACACCGCGTTGCAGACGCATCTCGTGGACGGCCAGGAAAACGGCCTCGTCACGATTGAGGCGGGCAAGCTTTATGAAGTGCAGAAATACGTGGCTGAGACCAACCACATCTGGGACCCGTTCTGGCTGCTCGGCAATCCGCGCGCATTCAACGCACTGCCCGACGATCTCAAGACGATCGTGAGACGCGAATTCGATCGAGCGAGTGTCGAGCAGCGTGCGGATGTCGCGCGGTTGAACACGTCGCTGAAGTCCCAGCTTTCCAGCAAGGGACTGACGTTCGTTCCCGCGGACAGGGACGCGTTTCGCGCAGCGCTCTCGAAAGCCGGCTTCTATGCGCAATGGCGCGACAAGTTCGGTGCCGGTCCCTGGAGTGCCCTCGAAGCGGTGACGGGGAAAATATCATGAGCGCCGCACACAATCTGGAGGTGCCGGGGCCGTCGTTCGTACGCGACAATCACGGCGAGACCGGCATCGAACGCTGGTTGCGCCGTGGCATCGAAGTGCTCGCCGCAGCCGCGGTCGTCGGCGAGGTTGTGCTGCTGTTCGTCGGCATCGTCGCGCGTGCGGTGTTTCATCAACCGCTCATCTGGTCGGACGAACTCGCGTCCATCCTGTTCCTCTGGCTTGCGATGCTGGGCAGCGCGCTCGCGGTGCAGCGTTCATGTCACATGCGGTTGACCTTTTTCGTATCACACATGACGCCGCGCGCACAGGCGTGGGCCGAGACGCTGGCGGTCACTGCCGCGGCCGCCTTCTTCGCGCTCGTGATGCATCCAGCGTTCGACTATGTGCAGGATCAGGCATTCGTCGAAACGCCGGCGCTCGGCTGGTCGGGCTCGGTGAGAGCGCTGGCGATTCCGTTCGGCTGTGCGGCGGCATTGGTCAGTTGCGGGCTGCGTCTTGCACGGCATGACCGGCGTCATATCGTCGGTGCGCTGGCGCTCATCCTGCTGATCGCGTTCGGCTGCTTTCTCGCCAAGGGGCCCTTGACGCACATGGGGCAGGGCGCGCTACTCGTGTTTTTTGTCGGCGTGCTTGGCGCGGCGGTGATGGCCGGCGTGCCGATCGCCTTCGCGTTCTCGCTCGCGACGAGCGCCTATCTGCTGACCACCACGTCGACGCCGCTCAGCGTCGTGGTCGGACGCATGGATGAGGGCATGAGCACACTGATCCTGCTCGCCGTGCCGATGTTCGTGCTGCTCGGCCAACTCGTGCATGTGACGGGCGTCGCGCGCGTGATGGTCGCGTTTCTCGCTTCGCTGCTCGGTCATGTTCGGGGAGGCATGTCGTATGTGCTACTCGGAGCGATGCTGCTGATCTCGGGCATCTCCGGATCGAAAACAGCCGATATGGCGGCGGTTGCGCCCGTGCTTTTCCCCGAGATGCGCAAGCGCGGGATGAAAGACGGCGAGTTGGTGTCGCTGCTCGCGGCGTCCGGTGCGATGAGCGAAACGATTCCACCGTCGCTCGTGCTGATCGCGATCGCGTCGGTGACGGGCATATCTATCGCGGCGCTCTTCACCGCGGGCATTTTGCCGGCGATCGTACTTGCTTTCGTGCTCGGCGTCGTCGCGTGGTGGCGTGCGGGGCGCGAGGAAGAAACGGCGGAGAGCCGCGCTGGCGCGGTGAGGGCGCCGTGGTCGCAGGTGCGTCGCACGTTCGTAATCGCATTACCAGCGCTACTGCTGCCGTTTCTGATTCGCAGCGCGGTGGTCGAAGGCATCGCGACCGCGACGGAGGTATCGACGATCGGCATCGCCTATTCGCTCGTGATCGGCCTCCTGATCTATCGCGGCGGCCTCAAGTGGAAAGCGATCATGCCGATGCTGCTGCAGACGGCGGCACTATCCGGCGCGATTCTGTTCATCGTCGGGGCGGCGAGCGCGATGGGCTGGGCGTTGACGCAGTCCGGCTTCTCGCACGACCTTGCGAACATGATGACGAGAGTCCCTGGCGGTGCCGCGGGCTTCATGCTGGTATCGATCGCTGCGTTCATCGTGCTTGGCAGCGTGCTGGAGGGCATTCCCGCCATCGTGCTGTTCGGGCCGCTGTTGTTTCCGGTTGCGCATCAGCTCGGGATACACGAAGTGCACTATGCGATGGTCGTCGTGCTCGCAATGGGGCTCGGGGTGTTCGCGCCGCCGTTCGGCTTGTGCTATTACGCAGCGTGCATCATCGGCGAGGTGTCGCCGGAAGCGGGGCTCAGGCGGATCTGGATCTATCTCGGCATGCTGCTTCTTGGACTGATCGCAATTGCCTTTATTCCCTGGATTTCGACGGTTTTCCTTTGAACGGCCTTCGCCATTTTTGCAGGCTATGACCGCACTTGCCAGTCGCGAAGTGCGGTTTCACATGTCGAGAGCAGCGCCCGGTGGTGGGTACGCTGCTCGTCGAGCGTCCAATCGGGTTTCCCTTCCACGCTGCGTACGCTCGAACCCGTACGCTACCGTACCGACTTTGCCCCGGGGCGCGCGCACTGTGGTGTAGACGCTCCGCAGTCCCACTGAAAGGCGCCCGAGACGGCCCCGCGCGGCATGATCGTCGTCGATCGCCTGCATCGGCAGCCTCCCTTCATCACATTTCGCGCCGCCTTGACTTCCATGCGAAGGTGCCTGCCGCCTTCATCGGCTGGTATCTGTTTCTCTGGGGCGTCTTCATGTTCTACATGTGGCTTGCCACGTTCCGCTCGCCGCGCGCGCCGCTCCAGTTCATTTTTCTGGCGTTATGGATCACGTTTTCTCCTGCTCGCCGGTGGCGAATGGACGGGCTCGGTAGCGTTGCGGATGGCGGGCGGATATGGCGGTCTGCTCACTGCCGTGCTCGCGTTCTTTCTGTCGGCCGCCGATGTCATCAACGAAGTATATGAGCGGACCGTGTTTCCGATGGCGAGGCGCGGACGTTCAGCCGGCACGCGGTCATCCTGCAGCGGACGATGGCGGACGATGCCACAAGCTAGTCACGCTACTGATTGTTCAACAACATGTCGAAAGGAGAGTCACCATGGCAACACCTGTTACGCAGATCGCTGATTTCAGCAAGATCCTGGAGAGCTTCAAGTTTCCCGGCGTCGATATGACGTCGTTGCTGGAAGCGCGGCGCAAGGACG
The DNA here is from genome assembly GCF_023631305.1 of Caballeronia sp. INML3B. Classification (NCBI taxonomy): domain Bacteria; kingdom Pseudomonadati; phylum Pseudomonadota; class Betaproteobacteria; order Burkholderiales; family Burkholderiaceae; genus Caballeronia; species Caballeronia sp. INML3B. The sequence goes on along the minus strand of NZ_JALQDI010000048.1, from coordinate 6,025 downwards.
TAGAAGCACTCGCGAAGGCCAACACACTCGCGTATGAAGGCATGCAGGCGTTGGTTCGAAAGCAAACAGAGATGCTCAATGCGAGCGCGCAGGCGATTCAGGCCGCAGCGGGCCGGATGAGCGGCGACAATGCAGCGGAGGCGATGGCAAAGCGGGGGGCGTTCATCCAGGAGTCGCTGCAGACGGCGTTCGAAAACATGCGCGAGCTTGCTGAAATGGCACAGAAGTCGCAGACGGAATCGTTAGCGGCGATCAGCAAGCGCGCCGAGCAGACGATGCAGGAGCTCACGGCGCTGTCGTCGAAGCGCACGCAGTAGGGAATAACAAAGGCGCCTTGCCGGTGGCACAGAGCGCCGCGCGAGGCGCGATTTAGACGGCCTTTAGATCGGGCAGCAGACGGTCGAACTCCTGCTTCACGACGCGATAACACTCGCAGACACGTTTTTCGAGCCCCGGCCGGTCGAGCACCTGGATGTGTCCGTGACCGTAGCGAATGAGCCCGGCGTCCTGAAGCTTAAGCGCTGCTTCCGTCACACCGGAACGCCGTACGCCGAGCATGTTGGCAATCAGTTCCTGGGTCATCTTCAGTTCATTGGAGGGCAGGCGGTCCATGCTGAGCAGCAGCCACCGGCACAGTTGTTGGTCGATCGAATGGTGCCTGTTGCAAACGGCGGTCTGTGCCATTTGCGTGATCAGGGCTTGCGTATAGCGCAGTAACAGCCGCTGCACGGGGCCGCCGCGGATGAATTCCTCTTTGAGTATCTGCGCGTCCAGCCGGAAGGCGGCCCCGGCGCTTTGCACGATAGCGCGGCTCGGCGTCGTTTCGCCGCCCATGAACAGTGCGATGCCGATGAGCCCCTCATTACCCACGATCGCAATTTCTGCGGACGCGCCATCCTCCATCACGTAGAGCAGAGACACGATGGATGTCGCAGGGAAATAGACGAAGCGCTGGCGATCGCCCGATTCGTACACGACCTGCCCCAAAGTCATGTCGACCGGAACGAGATGCGGCGCAAGGCGCACCCTTTCTGCTTCTGGCAAAACCGAAAGTAAATGGTTTTCGTCGAGACGTGCGTCGTCAACCATAGCGGGTCCTCAGGTTCGCCAGAATCGCCCCGGACAAAGGGGGCGGCGGACCGCGCGCGAGCGGGCCTCGCGACCGTTTCAGGGAATCGATTAATCGCACCCGCGCGGGGTCACTTCCTGCTCGAAGTATAGTTCTGGCGCGCCGCGCGGATCGACAGGCCGATATCGGCGGGCGGACGAGGCCGTGTTCAAGCGGCCATGCACTACAGCGACGGGGAAGCGCTCGTGATGCTTTATGACATCCTGCCGACGCGCTTCGAGTGCGACGTGTTGAACGGCAGAATTGAAGTCGCGCACCCGACGCCATCGGAAACGCCGTAGAGGCACGCGTTAAAGATCATCGCGTGGCATACATCCGTCGAACACGTCTGCGGCGCGAGACGCCAAGCAGACGCGCGGCAATGAACCAAGCAAAGCTAATATCGTGACATTGCTCGAGCTTCTCGCGGGCCAGCGTCGGGCCAAAGTCGGCGTAGCGTTCCCGGATGAGGTTCACGGCGCGCTGCGCCAGGACGTCGTCCAGCTTGCGATTGCCCGGTCGGCCACGCTTACCCGACGCCACGCCTTGCGGTCCGTGCTCCCGATAGCGCGTCAGCAGGCGCTCGATCTGACGCACCGTCAGACCCAAGCGCTCAGCCGCGCGTCCGGGCTTCAAACCCGTCTCGACGACCGCTTCGATAACCTTCAGTCTGTCCCATTCGCCCATGGTCAAACTCACAGGTGCGTTCGGTGACATGACGGGCTCCCGTCTGAACGGTCAGCCCCCAGCTTGCCACCGGTCAAAAACTCGACATCTGTAAATAGCCAGAACCCGACATTAGGATACAGCCGCTACAACCCAAAAATACGATAATTAGGTTTTTTCGGCGCAGGGCAAGCTGACGCTCAAGCGTCTTCAGTTGGACGCATCCGCGTTATCCGACTGCAATATCTTCGGACATTCGGATCTTGCGTGGGACTTCGGTCAGTTCGTCCGGACGCACCAAGCCGCAGGTCCGCGTGTCGCGGTAAGCGAGGCGCGGAAGCGTAGCGATGTATCCGCGAGGCGAGAACAGTCGTTTTCTGAAGAGTCCCGCGTAACTGGCCCGCACTCTCGTTGGACAAGTCTCGTTACATGCGCACGCTCGGTTGCACTGGCAAGCGTCCAGAGTCTTTATTTTTTTCGTTTCTCTCGCCGCGACGACATCAAAAAAGCTTGGATGTACCCTTTCACCTCATCCTCGTCGATTAGCAATCCCCTCGCATCTTCGACGTTGAACGTCATCTCAAAGCTGATCTTTGTCGGCGTTGCGCGTATCCTCAGAGACATGTCGGAATAGTCCCGTGCCCCCGCCAGTGCATTTAACAGTTCATCCGTAGAGCGACGCTTGGGCCTGTCGTGGAGCGCCCTTGCGTTCCGAATCAGTCTCTCTTCGCCGACCGTCCTCTGGATCCCGATCAGCGTCTCGCCGACCTCTAGCGACATATATGATCCGTCGAACAAGCTGAGGACTATTGATGGAAGCTTTGAGATTGCGATCGCCCTTGCAAGCGTCGACCGGTCCCAACCAGTGATGGTGGCCGCCTCTGCCATGGTTGACCAAAGATTAGAAGCCAAGCCGTCCGCAAACTGGGACGCCCGCTCAATTGGCGAGACGTCCTTCCACTCTGCCCTCCTTCGAACAGGCGGGGGCACCCCTTCTAGCATCGCTACCAACTCTTGCCAGCTTCGGCCATTGGCATCGATCCTCTCAGCCCGCCGTTGCACTTCATCCCTTCCGAACTTGTTTTCGAGCCGTATCAACTCGCGAGCAGTTGCGTCTCTAACCTTCGTCGATGAAAAAAGCGACAGGACTGCTTCCGGCATCGCAATCAGCCGCGCCGCTCGGTTTATGTGTGCACGAGTTACTTTGAGCCCGGCGAGCGCTTTGGCAGCCTGAGTTTGATTCTGCCATGTTCTCCCAAGTCCGCTTTGATAGACGGAGGCAAGCAGGAGCGGATTTTTTCCTAACGATTTTGTAGATAAGTCGACAGTCATTGATTTGTTGATGTGTCGATGCGCGGCGACGAACAACGCGGGTGCGCCAAAGTTCGGACAGCGCGTCGAGGGCGAGTAGACCTCTAGCCCGGAGGCACAACTTTGTATCGTTCAAAGATCGGGCTGACCTCATACACGCAGGATGCGAGAACCTGAGCACACCAGCCTTATCGCAATCTCCATTCAACGAAGCGTCATGGTTAGATTGCATTTCAAAGGTAGGGCGATACTTTACAAGCTATTCATCCCGGGTACGTACGTCTCGGAAGCCATTTGATGAAGGCTCGACGAGTTGCGAAGAGCTGACGTGACTACAAGGATCGGCACGTCCGTGAACAGCGGCGCATAAGTGCTTTTTGTGCCGAATTCCCTTTTTGTTCCTAATCGTAACACTCTCTCGAGGACCCGAGCCGGCTGTAGGTATCGTGACATTTCCTACGGCGCTCGCGGCAGTCCGCAAACATGCGCAGATGCACAAATGTGCCCAAACGCTCCTTCCGTCACAACTTAGTCGGTCCGCCACAGCATAGGGTTCATCTGCGAGCGACCGTAAAAGACGTGCGAAACAGAGCACGACTCCACGGAGATCCCGGTCGCGAGCGGAACGCGATGACGTGGTAGGGTCAAGAAAGCTGGTCGGTATCAGCGTTTGTCGTCGGCCTTACTCATCCTTGGTACAGCTCATACCGGTATGTCACGGCTTAGCATTCGTGATATTTGCTGGTCAACGCTGGTGACCGTAGTGACGCTTCGACCGTCAAAGACATGGCGATTCGCCGGTTCACGAGCGAGCCGGTGCTGTCAGACCGCCTGAAACGTCGCGTATGACCGCCAGCATCAACGCGGTGATAGCTCAAATGATCGGCGCGGCAGCGGGGCAGTTCCGCGACTGGCCACCGGCTGCGGCCAAGAAGGCCGCAAGCGACTCGCCGTTCAATGCAGCGATAGTCGCGGGCGACCCCATGAGCCCGACCAATCCGTTCAACGGCGGCGCCGATCCTTTGACGATGCCGAGCGTCGCACGCATTGGCGTGTTCAACAACCGGGACCAGATCTACCGCGTGCTGGCCGCCCCGCTCAAGTTGACGACGATTGAGCTGGAGAAGGGCGAGAAGCTGATTGCCGACCCCGCGATGGGCGACAGCGTCCAGTGTGAGCAATTGACTCTTCGATCGCAACGAGCAAGCATCGCGTGCCTTGCGCGGAACGCTGGAACGCAGTCGAGTCTGGGAGCGGAATGTAATGCCGTGGCACCGGAACGCTGTGCCGTGGTTACGTCCGCCGAACATCGCCAAATGAGCCTACGAATTATCATGATAATTCCTAGCTTGTCAGCCCCTAAACGATAAACGCTTGTTTCTAAAGATTTTTTCTGTCCAAAACGAGGGTGTAACAAATCCGCACACTTGCGAAAATGTTACACCCCACTCGCAGGATCGCCGAGCGAGCCGTTTGGCTAGTACATACATGGCCTAGGTCTGCAGCGGAAAGCGACATCTTTTCGCGCCTGTTCTCACGGATCGAGAATTATCATGATAATTCCTAGCGAACGCTAACCGACCGCAGCACGGTACCGAACGGCGCACCGTGCAAAGACGCACGAAACAAGCCGTCTTTCCGCCGACAAAAGCACGCGCACGCTGTTTCAATGGTGACCATTCCAAAGGGTTGCCATGCGTCTTCTCAAGAATAAGCGACGGGCCGCGCTGTCCACGGCCCCCGGCTCATACGCCGAAGAAGATCCAAGCAAGGTGATTTTCGAGACGAGCACGAAGCTCAAGCTTGAAGCAAACCGCTGGATGCTGATTTCGTTCGGCCTGGCCTTTATCGCCGCCGGTGCTGTCTGGACGCGCCAACCTCCGCCTTCAGTCACTCGAGTTGTGGGCGTCTCTGCTGACACCGGCGGCCATCCGATCGTGACCGAGCTGGTCGCCTACAAGCCCGACTCGCAAGCTGTGCGCACGACCGTCAAAGACATGGCGATTCGCTGGTTCACGATCGAGCCGGTGCTGTCGGACCGTCTCGAGACTTCGCGCATGACCGCCAACATCAACTCGGTCAAGGCGCAAATGATCGGCGCGGCAGCCGGTCAGTTCCGCGACTGGCTGAAGGCTGACACACCGTTCCAGCAGATCACGGCAAACCCGAAACTGATCCGCGAAGTCGACGTGCGCAACATCGCGTTGCTTGAAGACTCGACGGTACTTGTCGAATTCACGACGACGACGTCGCAGGCTGGCGCCACGGGTAAGCCGGACGTGAAGTCGTACGCACTCACGCTGCGCTATCAAATCGTCGCTCCCACTGCCGAGCAAGCGCTGACGACGAACCCCTTCGGCATCTTCATTCCGTTCTTCCGCCTTGAGCGGACCGCATAAGCATGACCGCAACCACTCTCCATAAACCGCCGGTCATCGGCATGTGCGTTCTCGCTGCATGCGCAGCGTTCCTTGCTCAACCGGCTGCGGCTAAGAAAGCCGTGAGCGATTCTGCATTTAATGCTGCGATGGTCGCGGGCGACCCCATGAGCCCGATCAATCCGTTCAACGGCGGGGCCGATCCTTTGACGATGCCGGGCGACGCGCGCATTGGCGTGTTCCCATACAGCCGCGACCAAATCTACCGCGTGCTGACCGCACCGCTCAAGCTTACGACGATCGAGCTGGAGAAGGGCGAGAAGCTAATTGCTGACCCGGCGATGGGCGACAGCGTCCAGTGGGAAATCGACGACGACAAGATGAACCACGTGTTCATCAAGCCTCACAAGGCCGATCTAGCAGGCCGTTGAAATATCCGTCGTTGGCGCGCTAAGACGCGTTGCGACGGATGCTGAACTCGCGCTTCTGACACGCGCAAAAACCCTTGTGAGCGTTCGATGCTGCTCGTGAGTTCACAAAACCGACGCTATCGATTGCTTCC
>NZ_JALQDI010000047.1:0-277 GCF_023631305.1 Caballeronia sp. INML3B | reverse complement strand
TCTCATCGCCGATGACAACGCGATCGCAGGCGAGATCATGGCGCGCACGGTGCGCTCGCTCGGCTGGCGCGCTGACATCGTGACGAGCGGACGCGAAGCGGTCGAACGCATCGGCGAAGCTGCGCTGAACGATGCGCCCTACGACATCGCCCTCCTCGACTGGCGCATGCCGGAACTCGACGGGCTCAACGCCGCCAGGCAGATTCACGCGATGAAAGGCCGCGCTGCGCCGCCTCTCGTGCTGCTCGTCACGGCATTCGGCCGCGAGGTGTTGAAG